>JAZOBX010000001.1:0-9524 GCA_045596205.1 Eubacteriales bacterium
GGTACACTCCAAAAGTTCATCGTCTGCTAAAAATTCCAGACACTGCTCCAGGCTCATCACCTTGGGGGATACCAGACGCAAAGCCTCGTCAGAACCGGAGGCGCGCATATTGGTCAGTTGCTTCTTCTTGCAGACGTTGACATTCATATCTTCATTGCGGCTGCAAATGCCAACCACCATACCGGCGTAAACCGGTGTGCCGGCGCCGATAAACAGCGCGCCACGCTCCTGGGCGGCGTGGAGACCGTAAGTCACCGCCTCGCCGGTCTCAAAGGAGACCAGACTGCCGGTGAGCCGCCGCTCGATCTCGCCCTTCATGGGGGCGTAGTTTTCCAAAACGCTGGACATAATGCCCTCACCCCGGGTGTCGGTCAAAAATTCGCTGCGATAGCCGAACAAACCACGGGAAGGCACTAAGAACTCCAGGCGATACCGGCTGCCCATGGGGGTCATAGACAGCAGATCACCCTTCCGGCGACCCATCTTTTCGATAACCGCGCCCATACACTCTTCCGGCACATCCGCAACCATTCTTTCGATAGGCTCGCAAACCTTGCCGTCAATTTCTTTCGTCAGTACACGGGGGGTGGAAACGGAGAATTCGTAGCCCTCCCGGCGCATGGTCTCCATCAAAATGGAAAGGTGCATCTCACCACGACCGGCAACATTGAATGCGTCGGTGCCCTGCTCGGTCACATGCAGAGAAACGTCTTTCAAAAGTTCCTTTCCCAGCCGGTCACGAAGATTCCGGGAGGTGACGAACTTGCCCTCTTTGCCGGCAAAGGGAGAGTCGTTGACGGAAATGGTCATTTCCAGGGTGGGCTCGCTGACCTTTACAAATTCCAGAGGCTCGGGGAACTGGGGCGCGCAAACGGTATCCCCGATGTTGATATCTTCTGCGCCCGAGAAGCAGACGATATCCCCGACCTTAGCTTCGGTCACAGGTACTCTCTGGAGACCGTCAAACTGATAGATAGACACGATTTTGGCAGGCTTGGGAGAAGTGTCTTTGCTGTGCCAGTTCACAATCGCCACGCCTGCGTTCTGGCGCATGGTACCTCTTTCAATTCTACCGATGGCAATTCTGCCCACGTAGTCGTTGTAGTCAATGGAGGACACCAGCATCTGCAGGGGCTCGTCCGGCTCGCCTTCGGGGGCGGGAATATAGTCAAGAATGGTATCAAAGAGGGGAACCAGGTCTGTGCCGGGAGTGTGGGGATCGCGGGAGGCGGTACCTGCCCTGCCCGAGCACCAGAGCACGGGAGAATCCAGCTGCTCGACGGTGGCATCCAGATCCATGAGCAGCTCCAGCACCTCGTCTTCTACCTCGTCAAGACGGGCATCGGGACGGTCAATTTTGTTGACCACCACGATGACGCGGTGTCCAAGAGACAACGCCTTTTCCAGCACAAATCTGGTTTGGGGCATAGGGCCTTCTGCGGCATCCACCAAAAGGATAACGCCGTTGACCATTTTCAGAATACGCTCTACCTCGCCGCCAAAGTCGGCGTGGCCGGGGGTGTCAACGATATTGAATTTATGACCCTTGTAATGCACGGCGGTGTTTTTCGCCAGAATGGTAATGCCACGCTCACGCTCCAGATCGTTGGAGTCCATGACTCTGTCTTCCATCGCCTGGTTTTCGCGGTAAATACCGCCTTGGCGAAGCATTTCATCCACAAGGGTGGTTTTTCCGTGGTCAACGTGGGCAATAATCGCCACGTTACGCAGTTCTTCTCTTCTCATTTTTTCAGTCCCTTCAGACAATCTTTTTATCTATCCAAATGATTTACCAAAAACATATTATATACCAAAAACAGGACCGCTTGCAATAGTGCGAATGCTATTTTTTTGTTTTTTGGGGTAATATTTTTCGTCAAATTGTTGCAAAAACGGGAAGCGTGTCGTCGTCTCTGTCCCAAAATACAAGCAAAAAACCCTCTTCCACAGTGATTTCTACCGCCTCGCCCATAAAGGAATTGCTGACCCCTAAGGGGTAGTCGGCGGCAAGGGTAATGCCCTCTGCCGTATATTTTGCGCCCTTCACGGAAACGCCGCGGGCATCACCGCCAAAGGCAAAGAGAGATAAGTCGCCTTTCTCTTTTTTGGGAAACAGTAATTTACCCTTGCCGAAAACGGTGGCAAGATGGGTATTTCCCCAAAGAAAGCCCATAGCATCTGCTTTGGCAATCTGCAGAAGCACCTGATAATTAGCGAAGGTATGGTCGGGTCTGCCGCCTGTGCCGCCAAAAATATGGACGGTATCGCAATGTTGCCCAAGTGCATGACATACCGCCACCCGCATATCCGTATCGTCTTTTTCCACAGGCAGCCGCAAAACGGGAATATGGGAAGGCACAAAAGAAAGGGAATCAAAGTCTCCCACGGCAAGGGCGGGCAAAACTGCTTTTTCTTCGCACCATTGCATGCCGCCGTCTACGGCAATAACCAAATCTTCTTTTTTGGGCAAAAGGGTATCCGAAAACCCTTCTCCCGCGCCAATCAAAAAGGCTTTTTTCGTCACTTTGGCATCTTCCCTTCTTTTTTCGCTAACTTATTTATTTTACACCAAAAGAGGGGTTTTTGTCAAGGTAAGAAAAAACCTCTTGACAAAATTCTCTTTCTCTGCTATACTACCCTCAGTACGGGGGCGCCCTATGGCTGAGACGGCATTGTGCCGAACCCTTTGAACCTGACGCAGATAATGCTGACGAAGGAAGTATCAAAATATCTGCGGTCATTGGCCTTTCGACGGTTTTCCCTCCCCTTTTTACTAAAAAATCAGGGGGTTTTCGGAAAATCGGCTCGTTTTGGCAGTTGACCGCATTTATTTTTCCCCAATTGCATCTTATGCTCCGTACTAAAAATACAAGAAAACGGAGAGAAAACAATGAACAAAACGAAAATCAGAACCTTGGTAGAATGTGCCCTTTTACTGGCGCTGGGCGTAGGACTCAGCTTTGTCACAATATGGGAAATGCCCATGGGCGGGTCTATCACCCTTGCTTCCATGCTTCCCATTTTGCTGGTGGGGGTAAAGTATTCCCCTCGCTGGAGCTTTGGAACGGCGTTTGTGTATTCGCTTTTTCAGCTACTTCAAGCAATCATGAAAGGCAACGTGTTCGTCTATTGCGAGACTTGGGACATTGTGGTGCTTTGCGCTTTGCTTGACTACATTCTGCCCTTTACCGTCCTTGGGCTGACAGCCTTTGCCCAAAAGAAAAGCGGACACATTTTTTTATTCATGTTTTTCGCGGTGGCGCTTCGCTTTATCTGCCACTTCTTCTCAGGCGTGCTCATTTGGGGACAGTGGGCGGAAAATATGTCTCCTGCCGTCTATTCTATTCTCTATAACGGCGGATTCCTTTTGCCCGAGCTGATCATCACTTTTGCGGTCACAGGTCCTCTGCTGGAGGTCAAGGCTATACGCCGCCTGCTAAATTTGCCTGCCGACTCTTGACAAACGCGAAAAAAAACGATATACTACCTATGCCAGTTGGTGGCGCAGTCGCGCGATATTATGCCGAAAGGTCGTATCGTGAGGAAAGTCCGGGCTTCACAGAGCAGGGATAACGGATAACGTCCGCCGAGGGTGACCTTAGGGCAAGTGCAACAGAAATATACCGCCTCGAAAGAGGTAAGGGTGGAACGGCGAGGTAAGAGCTCACCGGACTCTATGGTAACATAGAGCCCCTGTAAACCCTATCCGAAGCAACACCTTTCAGCGTGCTTTGGCACACGGCTGCTCGTCGGTGTCTGAATGGTGGCAGAAGGCTTTGCCTTTGAGCCTTGCGGTAACGCAGGGCAAAGATAGATGATTGCGGCTCGAAAGAGTACAGAACCCGGCTTACAAACCAACTGGCGAGCATTGCATGATGCAATGCTCGCAGTGAAATCCGCCAAGGCGGATGAAATCCACTAAAGCGGATGAAATCTCTAAAGAGATGAAATCTGCCTTACGGCAGAAGCAAGAGTTGCCCGAGACAGCATTTTCTTGTTTTACAGCAAACAAAATTTGCACAAACCGTTGTTCGTACCTGTATAACGGTGCGGATACATATTCTAACAAATGAAAATGAGAGTGTTTTTCGCTCTCATTTTTCTTTTTTGTATTCATCTTGGCATTTTTTAGAATATTTACAAGTTTTTGTTGCAATGCGGGAAAAAAAAGACTATAATAGATAATGGTGTATTATATAGTTATAGAGTTTTGTCATTTTGCAAAAAGGAGTTTACTTTGCACAGTTTTACTGTTTTGCCAAATGACGTTGAAAAAAACGGAATGGGAATACTGGGCATGGGTGTGTCCGGTGCGGCGGTGTTGCGGTGGCTTGTGAGAAAATATCCTGCTCTTGGCATCCGCGTTCCTCTTGTGCTCCGAGACAAAAATCCTGCCCTCTCCTGCCCCTCTTTTTTGGCTCAGCGACCTTTGACGGTTTGCCGTTTCGGAGAAAGGTGGTTGGAGAACATAGAAGAAAAGGTGCTGTTTCGCTCTCCTGTGATTCGCCCCGACCTGCCTGCTTTAGGAAAGGCGGTACGGCAAGGGACAATCCTCACAAGCGAGATGGCGCTGACCGACAGCCTCTGCCCTGCCGTACGGTTTACGGTGACGGGAAGCGACGGCAAGACCTCTACCGTTTCCATGCTCCATAAAATTCTGACCGCGGTGGGGGAAAAAGAGGGCTTTTCCGCTTTTCTTGGCGGAAACATCGGCACGCCTCTGTTAGAGCAGGTAGAGCAGATGATGCCCAAGGACCGGGCGGTATTTGAGCTGTCCAGCTTTCAGCTAATGGACTGTTTTCCAAAAAGCAGAGTGGCAACGGTGCTGAATCTCACCCAAAACCATTTGGACGTGCATACCTCTTTTGAAGAGTATATTGATGCCAAAACCCATATTTTCACAAACGCAGAGAAAAAAGTCATCCAGGCAGAATGCCCGTACACCTTGGAATTTATGGAAAAAGGGGATATTATCTGTACCCATACCCATACAGCGGAAGAGGTACGGAGGACCTTTGGAAATCACCCCACCGTGTGGCTTTCGGGAGATCAGGTTTGCTATACCGAAGGCAACGCCACGGAGTATCTCTTTTCGAGGGCGGACTTACAGGTGGCGGGGACATATCAGCTTTATAACGCCATGACCGCGGCGGCTATGCTTTATCCCTTTGTTTCCTCTTCGGATATACGGACGGGGCTTTCCCGTTTTCACGGGGTGCCGCACCGTCTCCAAAAGGTGGCTACTTTGGGAGATGTGGTATGCTACGACAGCGCCATTGACACCACTCCTGCCAGAGTCCACGCGACCCTATCTTCTTTTTCGGGCAAGCCCACCGTCATCTGCGGCGGCTCGGACAAGGGGCTGGACTATCTGCCTCTTGCCAAAACGCTGCTTACCCATGCGGGGCGGGTGGTGGTGACGGGAGACACCGCAAAAGCCATTTCTGAGGCTTTGGAACACCTGTTTGCCACCGAGGGCAAAGCCATTCCCGTCTACCGTGAAAAGCGGTTTGCCGATGGGGTAAAAAAGGCGGTGGAGATCACACCCAAGGGAGAGGCGTTGGTGCTTTCTCCGGGGTGCGCCAGTTTTGATGAATTTGCAAATTATAAGGCGAAAAGCGCAAGCTTTTCAGACATTCTGAAGAGCTTGGGCGCAAAGCCGATTTCATAAGAAAGGATATACTATGCGCTACTATGATTTTCTAAGCATTCTGTGCAACAGCACCAGCATCACGGGCGCGGAAGCAAGAGACCACAAGCCGCTCATAGACGCCCTTTCCCCCTATTTTGACAGGGTGGAAACCGACCGTCTGGGCAACCTGATCGGGTATCTTGACGCCAAAAAGCCAAACGCTCCTCTGCTGATGATCGACGCACACTTTGACCAGATCGGACTGATGGTCACCGACCAAAAGGAGGGAGGCTTTCTCTCCTTTACGGCGGTGGGCGGTGTGGATACCCGTATTCTCCCTGCCACCGACGTTACCGTCCATGGCACAAAAGATTTATTTGGTGTGATTTCTTCCACACCCCCTCATCTCCGCAAGCCCGACGATGCGGACAAGCTGACCCCGTCTGAAGGCCTGCTCATTGACTGCGGCATCATGGATAAGGATGCTTTGGCAGAGCTGGCGCCCGTGGGCTCGCCCGTGTCCTTCCGCGTGCCATTGGCAAGACTGCAAAAGGGCAGACTCACAGGCGCGGGGCTGGACAATAAGGCCTGCGGCGCGGCGGCGTGTCTTTTTGCCGCCACGGTCAATAAGGAAGATTTGCTTTGCAACGTGGCGGTGGTGCTTTCCACCTTTGAAGAGGTGGGCGGTAAAGGCGCTGTGACCTCCGCTTACGCCCTTAACCCCGATTTGGCGGTGGTGCTGGACGTAAACTTTGCCAAAGCCCCCGGGGTAGACGGCAAGGAATCCATTAAAATGGGAGAGGGCCCCTCGGTGTCGCTGTCGGTGCTAACCCATCGCAGACTGTCCAAACGCGCCATTGCCCTTGCCAAAGAAAAGGACATTCCCGTGCAGACCATCGTGGAAGTGGGGAATTTAGGCACCAACGGCAACAACATTCCTCTGCAACGCTGCGCCATTGCCACGGTCAATATGAGTATGCCCCTTTCCTCTATGCACACCCCTGCGGAAATCGTATGCGAGGAGGACGGCGAAGCCCTGGCGCGTCTGCTCACGGCGCTTGCCTGCGACAAAGAATTTTGCGAGTGGGAGGTAGAGCAATGAGTTTACTGCAAGAATTACAAAAGCAGTGCGCCCTGTTTGGCCCTTCGGGGTATGAAAACGAGGTGCGTGAATATCTGCAAAAAGAACTGAAAAATGCAGGGTACACTCCCCACACCGATGCCCTTGGCAACCTGTTTGTGGAGGTGGGCAATCCCGACAGCCCCTTTACCCTGCTCATGGAAGCCCACATGGATGAGGTGGGTATGATGATTACCGAAATAGAGGAAAGCGGTTTGCTCCGTTTTGGCTGTGTGGGTGGCATTGACCCCAGAGTGCTTTGCGGCAAGCGGGTGACCGTTCGCGGCAAGGACAAGCATTCTCTGCTCGGCGTGATTGCCTCCAAGCCCATTCATCTTCAGTCCAAAGAAGAACGGCAAAGAGTGACCAAAGCCGACGCCATGTATATTGACCTGGGCTTTACCTCCCGCGAGGAAGCCGAAGAATGGCTGGACATCGGAGACTTTGCTACCTTTGAAAGCGCCTTTGAGGTCTACGGGGAGCCTGCTGTGAAAATCAAGGCGAAGGCCATTGACGACCGCCTGGGTTGCGCCATTATGCTTCGGGCTCTCTTGTCTCTCAAAGAGAAAAATATATCTCTGCCCTACCGTCTGGTCATGTCCTTCGGGGTCAGAGAAGAAGTGGGCTTTTCCGGTGCGAAGCCTATGACTTTCCGTGTGCGCCCCACCCACGCCATCGTGCTGGAGTCTACCGCCATTGCGGACCTGGCAGACGTGCCGAAGCCCTCTCGGGTGGCAGACCAAGGAAATGGCGGCGCCCTGTCTCTGGCAGACAACGGCACCATTTACGACCGCTCTATGATTGCTTTTGCAGAGCATACCGCAAAAGAGCAAAGCATTCCCGTACAGGTAAAACGCTACGTGTCGGGCGGCAACAACGCCAAGCACATTCAGCAATCGGTGGGCGGCGCCAAGGTGCTTGCCCTCTCCGCGCCTACCCGTTATCTCCACAGCGCCGCCTGCGTGGCGGATCTGCGTGACTGCGAGGCCATGGAACACCTGATTTGGGAAATGATTATGCATTTTTCCACCTATTTAGAAAGCGAGGTATAAACCCATGTTATACGATACTCTGAAAGCCCTTTGCCGTCTCAGCGGCGTGTCGGGCTCCGAAAGCCCCGTTGCGGCATATATCCAAAAGGAAATTTCCCCTTACGTGGACGAAGTGTCCACCGATGCTATGGGCAACCTGATTGCCCACAAAAAGGGCAACGGCGCAAAAGTCATGTTCTCTGCTCACATGGACGAAATAGGCTTCATCGTCAACTACATTGACGAAAAGGGCATGATTCATTTCTCACCCATCGGCGGTATCAACCTCCGCGCCGCCCTCTACTCTCGCGTGGTATTCCAAAGCGGTGTGAAGGGCATTCTCGTGTCGGAGACAGGCAAAGCCGACGATCCCAAATACGCCACCTGCTACGTAGACATTGGCGCATACTCTCAAAAGGAAGCGGAAAAGCGTGTGTCTATTGGAGACACCTTCCATCTGGTGGGAGACGTGCAGTCTCTGTCCTCCCGCGTGTGGGCAGGCAGACCTCTGGATGACAGAGTGGGTTGCGCCATTCTGATCGAAGCCGCCAAGGCTCTGCCCGAAAACGTGGACAATAACCTTTATTTCGTGTTCAGCTCTCAGGAAGAAGTAGGCTGTCGCGGGGCAAAAACCGCCGCCTTTAACATTATGCCCGATTTCGGCTTTGCCCTTGACGTCACCGCCACAGGCGACGTGCCCGGCGCCAATCCCATGTCGGTTTGCCAGGGTAAGGGTGCCGCTATTAAGGTGAAGGACTCCTCTCTGTTCTGCTATCCTCCGCTCGTTGCCGCCATGCACAAGCTGGCAAAAGAGCAAAAAATCGCCCACCAGACCGAAGTGCTTCCCGCAGGCGGCACGGACGCTTCTGCCATTCAGCTGGCAGGTGCGGGCGCATACGCAGGGGGCATCAGCATTCCCAGCCGCTTTATCCACACGGGTGTGGAAACCGTTGACCGCCGCGACGTGCTGGCGTGTGTGGAGCTGACAAAAGCATTGGCTACCGCCGATCTGTTCGCCCTTTGCGGCATTTCAAAATAAAGAAGGAAACAAAATGAATCTCCAAGCCATCAAACAAGAAGCAGAGCAGGTCCTTGCCCCTCTTTTCGGGGAAATTGACCGCATCGCTGAGCAAAATACCGCTAAAATTCTGACCGCCTTCCGAGAACACCACGTGTCCTATACCCACTTTGCCTCCACCGACGGCTACGGCTACGACGATATCGGCAGAGACACCTTGGAAAAAATCTGGGCAGATGTATTTGGCGCAGAGGCGGCTCTGGTGCGTACCTCTATTCTCTCAGGCACCCACGCCCTTGCGCTGGGGCTCTTTGGTCTGCTCCGCCCGGGGGACGTGATGCTTTCCGTCACAGGCCGCCCCTACGATACACTCAACGAGGTCATCGGTCTGGAAGGAGAAGTGGGCAACGGGTCGCTCAAAGATTTTGGCGTGGACTATGCCGAAGTGCCTATGGTAGACGGCAAGCCCGACCCCGACGGCATTGAAAAAGCTCTTCTGGAGCTGGGTGATAAAGTGAAAGTGGTATTCATTCAACGCTCTAAGGGGTATCAGGACCGTGTGTCTCTTTCCACCAAAGAAATCGGAGCGCTGATACAGCGCATCCGTCCGCTCACCAAAGGGTTTATCGTGGTGGACAACTGCTACGGCGAATTTGTCTGCGAGGAGGAGCCCACCGCCCTTGGCGCAGACCTTTGCATTGGTTCGCTGATCAAAAACCCCGG
>JAZOBX010000002.1:0-2263 GCA_045596205.1 Eubacteriales bacterium
AAGACTGCGGAAAAAACAACCTTTTGTGTATAACGCCACCAATCTTTCAAAAGACATTCGGCAAAAGCAAATTGATTTGTTTGAAAGGTATGGAGCGAGTGTAAAAATCATCTTCCTTGAAACCCCATGGGAAGAAGAAATGGCGCGCAACCAAAGCCGCGAGGCAGAAGTGCCTCAGCAAGCCATTCAAAGAATGTTACAAAAACTCGAAATACCCGAGCGGAGCGAAAGCGAAGCTGTGGTGTGGGACATCACATAACAGAGGTAAAGCATGGAAAAGAAACAGTTATTCGGAATAATGCCTGACGGCAGAGACATTGACCTGTACGTGATCAAAAGTCAAAATGCAGAGGCCCATATTCTCACCCTTGGAGGTATCCTGCAAACGCTGAAGGTGTTTGGCAGAGACGTGGTGGCAGGGTTTGACACCTTGGCGGACTATCTGGTAGACGACAGCCACCAGGGAGAGCTGGTGGGCAGAACCTGTAACCGCATCGGAGGTGGCCGCTTTGAAATGGACGGCGTTTGCTATGAGGTGGCGAAAAACGATGGCGGACGGCATCATCTTCACGGCGGAAATATTGGGTTTGGCAGAAGAATCTGGTCGGTAGAAGACTTGGAGGAAGACAGCATTACCCTTTCACTGAAAAGTGAGGACGGAGAGGAGCATTACCCGGGGAACGTATACGTGGAAGTGACCTACCGTTTGGTGGGGAGCGATCTTGTGATTTCCTACAAGGGAAAAACCGACAAAAAAACACCCCTTTCCATGACCAACCACGCCTATTTTAATTTGCTTGGATACGGCAACGGGGATATTTTAGGGCATACCCTTTGGCTGGATGCCGAGGAATATACCGAAACCGACGCCGACCTGATTCCTACGGGCAAGCGCGTAAAGGTGGAGGGGACGAACTACGATTTCCGCACCCCTAAAACCATAGGCGAAAATATGCCCGACGGATTTTTTGGCTTTGACGATAACTTTGTATTTCAGAAGAGCAGACCCGTGACGTATTTGGGTGCGCCGCTGTTTTGGGGCGCAACACTCTCCGTGAAAGACCTGGAAATGCGGGTGCTGACAGACCGCCCCTGTGTGCAGCTCTATATCGGAAATTTCCTCAGCGGTATGCCAAACATGAAGGGCGGAAAACCGAAGGTGCCCCACACCACCGTGTGTCTGGAAACGCAGACCGAGCCCGACAGCATCCAGCGGGGCGAAACCTTCCTTTTGCCCGAGGAAACCTACGAAGCGCAAACGGTATATGCATTTATAAAGAAATAAGAAAACGCACCAAGCAGGTTTGCTGTTTGGTGCGTTTTTTGGGCTTTTTTATGAGGGGTTTCTGCTATTTTTAAACAATTGTTTACACCATTTGTAGAGATGTGGGCAAGTCGCTGTAAAGATAAAGAGAACCGCAGATGAGAGTGGGGGTGGCTTTTGCCTTTTGGATTGCCTTGTCAAGAGTGGGCACGCTTTCCGCCGCGATGCCTGCTTTTTTTGCAAGCTCCGTCAGCGCATCCGCCGTCATGGCGCGGGGGTTATTTTGGACGGTGGTGCAAAGCATTTTTCCCGTGATGGGGGCAAGGAGAGCCAGGGAGGGCATGATATCTTTGTCTGCCATTGCGGCGAAAATCACGGTGAATTTTGTGTCTTTTTTGTAGCGCACAAGAGACTGCACAAGGGCGGTGATGCCTCCCGGATTATGGCCGCCATCGTAGAGCAGAAGAGGTTCGCTTGACAGCACCTGCATTCTGCCCGGGTGTTTGGCGTTGGCAAGGCCGTCTTTGATATGTTTTGGGGAGATGCCAAGCTGTTTTGCGGCTTCAATGACAAGGGTCATATTTTCAATTTGATGCACCCCTGCAAAGGGGAGCTTGACCTCTCCCAGTTCAGGATATTCTACGATTTCGTAAAGGTCAGAGAACCGATGGGATTCCCTAGGTTGGACAAATATTGGCGCAATGCCAAGGCTACGGGCCTGGCGGCAAATCTCTTCTGCCGCCTCCCTATCCTGGGGAGCAGACAAAACGGTTTTATGGGTCTGGCGCGCTTTTATAATGCCGCACTTGTTGCTTGCAATTTCGCTTAGGGTATTGCCCAGATGCTGGGTGTGGTCAAAGTCAATACGGGTCAGTATGGACAGTTCGTTTTCGTCGATGACGTTGGTGGCGTCATATCTGCCGCCAAGCCCAGTTTCAAGCACCACAAAGGTGCATCTCTGACGGGCAAAGTACAAAAAGGCAGATGCCGTCCAAATTT
>JAZOBX010000003.1:0-1801 GCA_045596205.1 Eubacteriales bacterium
GACATTTGTAATTCCCTGCCAGCTGGGATACCTGCAGAAGAATCATCCCTATTCCGCGGAACAGAAAATCACCGTCATGCCTCTGGGCAATGCGCTTGCATATCTGCTCAGCGGCACGGCGCATACCGACCATACCCAGGCGTCCATTTCGCTGCTCAATGACCGCCACACCGTCCTGATTTGTCACAATCAGCTTATAGGATCTGGCACCTTTGACAGCATTCCAGCTGATGCTGTTTGCGGTAATTCTAACCACGGGAGCGGAGATCTCATCGCCTGCGGGGATCTTCTGCCACATGGCGTAGAGGGTGATATCCCCTTTTATTGCAGTTCCCTCTTCATATTGGTAGGAGAGCTTGTCGCCGCTTTCGCTCATACTGATCCACCAGCCCATGAACACGTAACCTGCGCGTTCAATGACGGGGAGACCGTAGAGCTTACCGCCCACGGTGGGACGGTCTGCGGGATTCTGAGCATTTCCGTAATTGGCATCAAAGCTGACGGTGTATTCCACAGCACCTTCCACCTTTTCAACCCAACGGGCATAAAGAGTGATATCCCCTGTGACAGGCTGAGAAAATGAAAAAGGCGTTTTAAACGAGCTGTCCAGATACCAGCCGATAAACACGAAGCTCGAGCGAACGGGATCGGCAGGCTTTGCGGCGGTTTTACCGTTGAGGACGGTTTGCGCCTTCACGTCATTTGCGCCGTTGGTCACAAAAGAAACGGTGTAGTTGATTTTTTTGTAAAAGCGCATAGTAGCGCCTTCATAGGTCAGAGTGACCGTGTTATTTTCATATGTAGCAATGACGTTGGCTTTTCCCTCTTCTGCAAAGTCAAGAGTCAGTTTACTGTTTGCCAGGTCATAAGAACCCTTTGCGGTCTTGCCCTTGACGGTCAAGGTAAACTGTTTACCGTCGCTGAGGGTGAGGGTGTATTCCTCTACGCCTGAGTCGTAATAATAGGTGCCGCCTTCGGGTCCTGCAGGAGCAGGAGCGGTGGTGACGGTGGTGCTGCTTTTGCCCTTATCGCAGGAAACGAGCAGACTGCATATCGTACACAGAAGCAGTACCAGAGCAATTGTCATTCTCAAAATAGAAGACCTTTTTGCATTGCAAGTGTTCATAAAAACCTCCGATTTCACTTTAAGAAGATGGATTTAGGGAGAAATTCAGCACATTCTCCATAATTCTTAAAGCCTTTTCCTTAGCATCTTTTGCAAAAAAATTGACGGGTCAGACAAGAAAAAAAGCAAAGAAACAGCACCGCTGCAAAGGGAAATCACTTCCCTGTTTTGCGGTGCTTTCTGTCAACACTAAACACAGGTCATTTCTCGCACTTTTTAACTCGCAGATTTAATAATAAAGTATATATACCATATTTTTTATTCCATGTCAATATGCAAGATAACCAAATCAGAAAATTTATGCAAAATTTACAAAATCAGTAAAAAGCCCACCGATATAAAAACAACTGGCACAGCATATTCCATCGGCTTTGTTGAGCATACGCCGTTTGTCTGCAGCCAAAAACACATCCGAGATGCAAAAAATATCATTTTTTGATACAAATTATCCACGTTTTCATTCACAAATCAATACCAAATTCCCTATTTTCACTCAAAACCCCCTGCCTTTTTTAAAAAATCCATCCCATCGAACAGATGAATGCATCTTGGTTTTAAGTCAGAGCAAAAGTCTTACGCAACATAAAAACTGCGATAAAAAAGCCAACGCTGCGGCGGGAGACACCGTTCGTTGGCTTTTTAAATGATACGAAATCAATATTTACGCCAGACCAT
>JAZOBX010000004.1:0-1957 GCA_045596205.1 Eubacteriales bacterium
ATCGACTGGGACCACGTTCGTGCCCGCCGCCGTCAGCTTAATGTCACGGTTATGGGAACCACCGATGACGTGGAAGACAGAAAGTGGAACAACGGAGAAGTTGTGGACACCAAACGCAGATACACCCCCGAAGAGAAGGCATATGACGTGCACTATGAACTCCAGTGGAGACGAGGCAAAAACGTATAATGAATTTTCTTGGAATCGATATTGGCACAACCTCTGTCAAGACGGCTGCGTTCAATGACACTCTTGAGCAACAAATTTCCCTTACCGCAGATTACACACTGGATGCGCACGGAGATATCGTGGAATTTGACGGGGAACAATATTGGCATATTGTAAAAGACGAAATTGAAAAAGTCAGAGAGAAACTTGCCGTGGATGCATTGGCGGTAGATACCCAATGTGAAACTCTGATTTTGACCGATGAGAACGGAACCCCTGTCCGCCCCGCCATCGTTTGGCTGGACAATCGGGCGGTGGAAGAAGCCGAAATCATCGCAAAACGGTTTGGGCACAAAAAGGTATATGAAATTACCGGTCAGCCTGAAATTACGGCAACCTGGCCGGCATGTAAGCTGTTGTGGGTCAAGCGCAACGAACCTGAAGTTTGGGCAAAAACAAAAAAAGTCTTTTTATTGGAAGACTGGATTCTGTATAAACTGACAGGTCGGTTTATTTCAGAGAAAACGTTGCAATCCTCCACCATCTATTTTAACATTCATAAGGGTGCTTGGTGGGATGAAATGTTAGATTTTATCGGTGTCTCTGCCGACATGTTGCCCGAACTTTATTCCAGCGCAACGCCTGTAGGTGAATACAACGGAATAACAGTCGTTACCGGTGCCATTGACCAAATTGCAGGAGCCATCGGGGCGGGTGTGGTCAAACCGGGAATTGTCAGCGTAATGACAGGGACAACGATGGTTATCTTCATGCCCTCCGAGACGGTTCCGGAATATAATCAGGCAAGCATTGTTCCTTGTCATTACAATTATGATGATAAGTACTGCCTTCTGTCCTGGACACCCACGGCAGGCATGGCGCTGAAATGGTATAAAAACGCGTTCTGCGAAAGCTTTTCCTTCCAAGATCTGGATAAATTGGCGGAACAGATTCCCGCAGGAAGCGATGGAGTGACGTTCTTACCCTACCTTTGCGGTTCTACCATGCCAAAGTATAACCCATCGGCACGCGGAAGTTTTACAGGCATTACAACCGAACACAACCGCGGGCATTTCGTGCGCGCCGTCATGGAATCCGTGGCATGCATGCTAAAATCCAATTTAGATTACCTTGCCCTCAACGTGGAGGAAATTCGTGCCATGGGCGGCGGTGCAAACAGCCCTCTTTGGTGCCAAATGAAAGCGGATATCACAAAAAAACGCTTGGTAACACTGAAAAACAAAGAAACCGCATGTCTAGGCTCCGCAATCTTGGCGGCGGTGGGCATCAAGGCTTTTGAAAGCGTGGAAAAAGCGGCGGAATTGATTTGTTTTGATAAAGTATACGAAAGCAAGGACGTTGTTTACAGTGAATGTTATGAACGGTTTTTGGCTTACGATAAACTATTAAATATTTGATTTGAGGTGAATAATATGGCAAAAATCGGATTTGTTGGATTCGGAGAAGTCAACACCCCCGTTGACGTGATCATTCGGAAATGTTCCGCTGCCGAGCAAGCGTTAAAAGCCGAAGGATTGGACTTGGTTTCGGTTTATCCTGTGGCAGACGACTATGAAGAAACGCAAGTGAACAATGCCGTTGCAGCCCTTGCAAAAGAATCCTTTGATGCCCTTGTTGTATGCGTTGCAGGTTGGATTCCCACCCACGCGGTGGTGAAAGTAACGGAGCATTACCGTCATCTTCCCATGGTTCTTTGGGGTCTCTGCGGATGGTACGAAGGGGACCGCCTGGTTACCACAGCCGATCAGGCAGGAACGACAGGTCTTCG
>JAZOBX010000005.1:0-2076 GCA_045596205.1 Eubacteriales bacterium
CTTGTGAATGTAGCCGCCAAAGAGGAGCGAATTGTCCTCGCAGTGCGCCACTACCATTTTACCTAATTTTTTAGCGCGCAACATCAAGTCGCGCATCATTTCTTCATTTTGTACTCCCCTTCCGTCATCCGAAAAGGCAATGGCGTCAGCCGCCATACCATCAAGGTCTGCCATCTCTTCTCCTGCCTCATTTACGGTGAGAGAGCCATACGGATAAACCGCGATGTTTGCATCCTTGCGAATTGCCGCAAGCTGCACGTCGAGGTGCTCCTTTGAATCGGGTACGGGGTTCAGGTTTGGCATAGAGCAAATTGCCGTATAGCCGCCGCGCGCCGCCGATGCCGTTCCGCTTGCAACCGTCTCTTTATAACAAAAACCCGGCTCGCGTAAGTGCACGTGCACGTCGCAAAAACCGGGTAATATGAGACAATTTGAAAAAACAGGCATATCGGAGACAGAAACAGCGGCAATTTGGGAATTGGAAAAAGAAAGCACTCCACCATCAAAAATGGCATCCTGCTTTGCAAATCCATTTTGCGTCCAAACCGTTGCGTTCCGAAAGATCATCTGCATCTCCTTCACATCTTATAAAATTTGACAAAACAAACTTCCCCGACCGTCCTCCGCACGCCAATCTGCCCGCGCGGTGCCGAGTCATCCGCTTTTGTCTTTAATAGATTATATCATATAAAAAAGAAGATGTCAATAGTAAAAAGATAGAAAATAAAGATTGGATAGATATAAGAACTATGGAAAGTGACAGAAAACACTCAAAAATTTAACGAGAGATGAAAAAAGTTGAAGCACAGATGTTGCAAAGAAAAAAGAGATTTGATATAATAAATTTACAACCTGATTTTTTACATTTTTTGAGATAAAAACGCCAAAGAAAAGGAGAAAAAATGCCTATGAAGCTGAAAAAAGAAATCGCAACACTACTACTCGCCTCTGCCCTTTTGACCGCATCGCTCACGGCGTGTAACACGGCACAAACCGGTAGGGATGAAATAAACAATACGACACCGGAGATAACAACAGAAAATACAACGCCGCAGGAAACTACAACACCCGAACCGCCAAGCGACGATGAAATAAACTTTGAGCACCCCGTTGTTGGAGAAAACATTACCTGCTCGCTCTTCACTCTTCCCGAGGACATCTACAAATGGGAAGAACGCTCCGGCACTGGTGTCTATACGTTTGTTTATAACGACGACTTTGACAACCACCATTTTTACGTTAAGGAGTGGGATCAAGCCTTCAAAATCACCGACGGAACCAACGCAACCTATGTGCATGACGTTTTGGTCACTGATGATTATCTCTACGTTTTGGCAGAGTTTGACCCTTACTTTATGAATAAAAGTTATCCATGGATAAAGGTCATAACGATGAAAATCGACAAAAGCGGTACCATTCTGGAAAGCCACATCAACGAATTTGAATGGGAGACCCGCCCCTTTTCTTCTCCGCATATCGATTACAATCTTTACAGCCCCGACCAATTTTACATCCTATACACCGAAGAGGGTGAAGCAAATACTGCTACTGCAAATGACAATTGGCAAATTCAAGTTTACGAAAGCACCGATATGGGAAAAACCTGGAGTCCCAAGGGAGAACCCTTTGGCGGAACAAACGGGTATTTGAAAACGTGGGATTTTCTCCTGACGCGCGATTGTGGCTATTTTGTTTATGTCAGAGATGAGCTGACTCACCAATATGACGTCTATACCACCATCGACGGCGGTGGTACGTGGCAGCGGCAACCCTTCTCTTGCGTTGATCCGAATGGGGAATATTTCGTCAAATTTAATGGCATCCTCGTTTACAACGATGAATACGTAGCAAGCTTTAAGGCTGAGAAAAAACTGGAAGGAAAAGGAGACGAGGAAGAAAAGGTCACCTTTATCTGCAAATCCACCGACTTTACAGAATGGACACTGACCGCAACACGCACCGACAACTCCCCTTCCCCTTATGAAGAATATCTCGGCAACGATTATTACGTGCGCTGGAATTTCATAGATGACCAAATCGGTTATACCTTTGTTTTTTACTGGGATACCGAATTTT
>JAZOBX010000006.1:0-9750 GCA_045596205.1 Eubacteriales bacterium
AGTCGTGCGCCTTAGACCAGCTCAGCCATCTCTCCAAAAGCTTACTTATTATAACATACTCTTTTGAAAAATGCAAGAGGTAAATCGGAAAAATATTAGATTTTTTTATTTTTTTTAATAATGCAAGGAAGGATTGCTCCTTCCCTGCAGTGAAATCGCGTTTATTTGTCTCTTGTGCACCTACCACAGTTGTGCGTATGATGATCAGTAGTGTGCGTTATGCCATTTGGCGTAAACTCTTCCACCGGAAATGCCATCGTTCTGAACAAGCTGCAAGGGTCATTTTCGTCTGTAGGAACGCATTCTTTATCTGGGACAGAATAAGGCGTTGCATTAATTAAATACTGCCCTGGTCTTTCCAAACGAATAACTGAAAAAATACCAAGAGAAATAAAGAGTTGGTTTCCTTCATCGGGATCAACCAATTCCCCATCCAAAAGATCTGCAATATCTTCTGGAATCGTTTCGCAACCAACGTGGCAACAGCCACACCTCATGCTGCAATCAACAACTTTAGTGCCTAATACAATGGGGGAAACCGTTTCCACAACGCCGATAGGAGCATTGCTTACTAAATCTGCGGTATTGTCGCAGAAAGTATTATTTTCTGTGCTTCTGAAAATAGATACGTTTTCTTCTCCGCCCCAAAGCACGACTTTTTTATCCAATACAGCAATACCTCTGAAGGTTTGCAATCTGGGCGTACCGCTAGTGCAAGCTTCAAAATTCAGTAAGATATAATATCTTAAATCCAATTGAAAGAAACCGTTATTGAAAGGAATTTCGTGAATACCGATACCTACCGAAACAACCGTTGCTTCTATTGCACGAATGGTGCAGGTGGTGTCAATAATTCCCTGCCCGTTTCCATCCAAATAAATCCGCACGTCCTCGTAGCAATCTCTGTCTCTGCAAGAATCAAGCACACGGTAAGTATCAATGCAGATGGTTTCAGGTCTGGGGGCATTTGTCGTAGACTGGCCACATACATTTCTGTTTTCTGACATGTTCTATCTCCTAAAAAAAATATTATCGAGACCGTGTAATCTCGATAATATTTTATGTGCTAGGTAGATATTCTGTGATTAAAGATATTTTTGGATGGCTTCAGGGCATTCAGCGATGTCAGCAGAAATGGTCATCACACATTCAAAGTTACCGTCTTTGGACAGCACTTCAACTGCATCCATAATATTTGCCAAAGCTTCAATATCGTTTTTGCAGATTTTAAGAGCGCTGTCAATAAAGAGATGAGTGATATCATGGTTGCTGGCAGAAATGCCGGAGAGGAAGCCAAGAAGTTTGTCGGCATTATCAATACCATATTTTGAAGCATCGATCAATCTTGCCTTATAGGTAACGTCAAAGTTAAGTTTGTTGCCATTTTCTACACAAATGACAGAACCTGCGCTTTCAGAAGCAGCCTGGTTTACAAGTTCGATCAACTGTTTGGTTTTGCCGCTACCGCGTACGCCAATAAAAAGTTTCATAATCATGAGATCCTTTCTTTTATATGTTCTATTATTAATTTAATGGATTTCCAATTGATGTTTTTGACGAAAAAAGCAATGATGAAAAATTATTTCATCTTTTGCAATAATTCTTCACGCAGTTCTTCATATCCGGGTTTTCCGAGAAGCGCGAACATATTCTTCTTGTAAAACTCAACGCCAGGTTGGTTAAAGGGGTTTACACCAAGCATATAGCCGGAATATGCACATGAGAGTTCAAAGAAATATACCAGATACCCAAACGAAAAAGCAGAGCGTTCTGACACTTCCAAGAGAAGATTAGGCACATTTCCGTCCCTGTGGGCAAAAAGTGTACCAAGCATGGCGGTTTCATTGACTTCTGCCATCGACTTTCCGCTAAGGAAATCAAGGCCATCATTTGCATCTTTATCTTCGGGAATGATAAAGGTTTGATTATCATGAATTTTAAGAACAGTTTCAAAAATCACACGTTGTCCTTCTTGCACATACTGTCCCAAAGAATGTAGGTCAGTTGTGTAGACAACGGAATGTGGCAGAATGCCTTTCAGCTCTTTTCCTTCACTTTCGCCAAACAACTGCTTCCACCATTCGCAGAACATTTGCACATAGGGCTCATAGCCAACAAGGGTTTCTACTTGTTTGCCTTTCTTGTAAAGAATATTACGGATAGCTGCATAGCGAAGTGCCAGATTTTGTTTAAGATCGGGTTTTCCAAACGCCGCCCTTGCATTGGCAGCCCCCTGCATCATTTCATCAATTGATATGCCTGCAACAGCGATGGGAAGAAGTCCAACAGCAGTAAGGACAGAGAAACGTCCGCCAACATCATCGGGAATTACAAATGTTTCATATCCTTCTTCAGTGGCAGATTTTTTCAATGTTCCGCGTGCCTTATCGGTGGTGGCGAAAATGCGGTCTTTCGCACCCTCTTTGCCGTATTTATCCACCAAAAGTTTTCTGAACACACGGAAAGCCAATGCCGTTTCTGTGGTGGTGCCGGATTTACTGATAACATTTATGCAAATGTCTTTACCTTCGCAAATGGACAAAAGTTCTTTTAATGCAGAAGTGCTGATATTGTTGCCTGCAAAATAAATGGCAGGACCGTCTTTTTTAATCAGATTGTGTTGGGGAGAAGAAACAAATTCAATCGCCGCACGTGCGCCTAAATAGGACCCGCCAATGCCTAAAACAACAAAGATATCGCAATTCTTTCTGATTTTCGCAGCGGTCGCCTTGATTCTTTCAAATTCTTCTTTATCATAATCAACAGGAAGGTTTACCCAACCGAGAAAATCGCTTCCCTGACCTGTTTTTAAAGCGACTTCATGAAATGCTTTTTCTGCTATTTCTTCCATTTCTAAAATCGCTTGTTCTGAAATCAAATCGCCGGTAAATCTTTCACTAATATTAAAAACCATAGTTAATTATACTCCACTCTATTGTACTACTATATATTATACATCTTTTTTTCCCGTTTTTCAACAGGAAAATGCTTATTTTTTAATGTGGATGTAAAAAAGTTTGTATCATTTTTTTGAGCAATTTACCGAAAGTGACTGCATTTATCTCTTCCAAAGCACAAATTTGGCTTTCGCCTATGATGACACCGTCTAAAGTAAATACAACCTTCCCAACTATATCTTGTTCTTTGACGGGAGCTACTACACAGTCAGGCACCTCAATTTTGTAGACAATTTTATCTCTGTTTCCCTTTTCTACCACAATAGAAAAAGGCTCAGCGTAAAGAGATAAAGCGTCTTTTTCACCTTTTAGTATATGAACATTGTCAAGTGTAATTTCTGGAGATTCATACAACGCATAATTAGCAAAGCCATAGTCAAGCAAACGCATAGCTTCGCTGTTGCGAATATCTCTTGTATCTGCCCCCATAATCACTGCAATGAGTGTCATGCCGTTGCGCTTTGCGGAAGCAGACAGGCAAAATTTAGCTTTCTCTGTAGAGCCTGTTTTAAGGCCGGTTGCGCCGGGATAAAAACGTACGAGGCGGTTTGTATTGGTAATGGTAAATGCGCCGTCGCGAATAGTGTCCATCCATGTAGAACTAAATTCAGTAATCATTGGGTAAGTAAGCAGTTTCCTGCTCATAATCGCAATGTCCAATGCTGAGGTGACGTGATTGTTTGTCGTGTCATCTAAACCCGTAACGTTTTCAAAGCAACTGGACTGCATTTCAAGTTCTTTTGCGCGGAGATTCATTGCTTCCACAAACGATGCTTCGCTACCATATGTATGCTCTGCCAATGCAACTGCCGCATCGTTTGCGCTGGCAATCACCGTACATTTGATAAGTTCTTTCACTGAAAATTGCTCCCCAACTGCCAAAAACACCTGAGATCCTCCCATTGAGGCGGCGTGTTCGCTGACTGTTACCATTTCATTTTCATTGATTTTCCCGCTTTCTATCGCCTCCATAACCAAAAGCAAAGTCATAATTTTTGTAACTGATGCAGGCGAAAATGCTTCTTTTACATTTTGCTCATACAGGATTTTCCCCGTCTGCGCTTCCATTAGAATGGCAGATTTAGCATTGATATCGAGCGAAGATGCATTGACAGCTGGTTTCTCATCTTCTTGGACTGTGCCAGAAGCCATGGCCGGACTTGGGCAAAGTGCTATTGTCAGAGTACATACCATCAACAAAATAAACAGGCGTTTCATATCATCCCTCACATAGTATTTTTTATATCCTATGTGAAAAGTGATAAATTTATTCTGCGCCTGCATCTTAAACCTATTGCATAAATAGCAAATTTGTGTTACAATATCTCTATGATGAAACATAGGAGAGATCATTTTGCAAGATAATAAAAAGAAATTCAGATTATATAATCTTTTCAACCGCGACGGTAAGGGAGTAAATCCGGAGGATGTTGTTACCACAACCGGGCTGAAAGGTTTTTTCTACCGTTACAAAGTCTCGTTTAGCAAACTGCTTTCTATCAATATTTTATATGTTCTTGGCAACATCTTTCTTGTTTTTCTGGTGTTGACTTTTGCGGGATACACAAAGATCAATTATTTCCATCCTTCAAACGATCAGTTTGCACTCCAAAACGGCATCATCGCTGCTATGGGTGGAGCGGACAGCGCTTTTGATTTATCAATTCTCACCGGACAAGTACAGCAGGTTATGAGCTCTGCCAATACATCACTTACGTATGTATTTTGGGCTTTGTCTGCCATTACGTTGCTTACATGGGGATGTGTAAATGCAGGTGGGGCTTATTTAACGAGAAATTTGATTATGGGCGAGCCCGTCTTCCCTCTTTCAGATTTTTGGTATGCCATTAAAAGAAACTGGAAACAAGCATTGCCTGTAGGAATTTTGGATGCTATAATTTGTTTGTTGATTCCCTATAACATCTATGTAATGCTGATTTCAGGGGGCAACTATCTCGCTTCGCTCATGCTGTGGATGAATATCGCACTCTTTTTCATCTATACTTTCATGCGGTTTTACATTTACGTACAACTGGTAAGTTTTGATCTGAGCATTAAGAAAATATTCAAAAATTCCTTCAGTTTTGCCTTGCTTGCGTGGAAGCGTAACTTCATGGCGTTACTTGGCATTGTCATCATGCTGCTACTCGAATATGTCTTTTTGCTGTTCGGCGGCGGTGTTTTGTTGCCTCTTGCCGTAGCTTTTCCATTAATGCTATTCTTTTCCCATGCATCCTTTATGGCGATTTATGCATCTTTTTATGTGATTAAGAAATACATGATTGATGACAATCATCAGACCGGCGAAGCTGCGCAAGAATCAGACTAATAACGAGTAAAAGCAAGGCAGAATAGTCATTCTGCCTTGCTTTTATATATCGGTCAACTGTCCAAACACATAACCTTCCGCTTTCCATGATTGTATCAATTCTTGCAATATTTCTGCATTGGTTGATGAAGTTGGATGAAGCAAAATAATGGCGCCTGGATGTGTGTATTTTAATAATAAATCTTTTGCGTATGCAGGAGACGGTTGCTTTGCATTATCCCAGTCCGCATAACACAAACTCCAAAACACCGTGCGGTATCCCAACTCATTTGCCCATATCAGATTTTCCTCGTTGAAAGTCCCCTGCGGCGGTCTATAAAACTTCGCAATGGGTATGCCAGTCTGCTGATTTACAAGGTTTTCCATGGTATGAAGTTCACTCACAAAATCTTCTTTGTTTAGTTTCGTCATATTTTTGTGTTTTGCAGTATGGTTACACACCAAATGGCCTTCATTTTGCATACGCACCACAAGATCTTTATTTTGTGTGACAAAATGAGAAAGCACAAAAAATGCCCCATGAACTTTTTCTTCTTTTAAAATGTCCAAAATTTTTTCTGTATTCCCATTTTCATATCCAACGTCAAAAGTCAGATAAAGGGTTTTTGATGCATGATGATCAACGTAAATTGCATTGTACTTTTCTATGAATGCAAATTGCAAGTCCAATGCTGGTCGCGTGTGGTCATTTGTTCGTTTCGTATACCAATTATACTCATTTGTGTTTGCATGGCAAGACATTGCAGAGGTGCAGAAAACTGTCAAAAACAATATACTGGAAATCAAACGTTTTTTCATGGTTTTCCTTTCTTAATATTTTTCAGTATAACAATAGTCATACCCAAAATTCATGAAAAAAAACAAAAAAGAGAAGCTTTCGCTTCTCTTTTTTGAAAGGCAATTATTTGAATTTACGCTTTCTTGCAGCTTCCTGCTTCTTTTTGCGCTTTACGCTGGGTTTTTCATAGTGTTCTCTTTTGCGGAGTTCAGCGGGTACGCCGGACTTAACATAAGAACGCTTAAAGCGACGAAGAGCGCTGTCAATAGATTCGTTTTCTTTTACGCGGATTTCTGCCATGGATTTCGCCTCCCTTCGCTTGCAGCATAATACAAATTTCACACTTTGAAATTATACATGATATGTTTTGATTTGTCAATAGAAATATGCAACAATTTCAGAAAAAGTTTATTTTTTTGCTTCGATTTGCATTTTAGAAGCCAAAAGAGTGTTTTTCATGAGCATAGCAATGGTCATAGGTCCAACGCCACCCGGAACAGGTGTGATAGAAGAAGCCACTTGGGAAACACTCGCAAAATCTACATCCCCGCACAACTTCCCTTCCTCATTGCGATTGATTCCAACGTCAATCACCACAGCGCCTGGCTTTACATCCGTTGCATGAATAAAGTTTGCTTTTCCAATTGCAACAACAAGAATATCCGCTTTAGATGTGTAGTCAGCCAAATCTTTTGTTTTAGAATGGCAAACGGTAACTGTTGCATTTCGTTTTAGCAAAAGTTGTGCAATGGGCTTTCCAACGATATTAGATCTCCCAACGACAACGGCATGCTTTTCTTCAATTGGCAAATTGTATCTGTCAAGAAGTTCTATAATGCCCGCAGGAGTGCACGGCACGAAGCCCTTTTCACCAAGCAACAGACTACCTATATTAAAGGGGTGAAATCCGTCTACGTCCTTCACAGGAGAAATAGCATGAATAACCTTGCTTTCGTCTATGTGCCTGGGGAGCGGCAATTGCACCAATATACCGTGAACGTCTTCTCTGGTGTTCAAATCTTCTACCACAGTGAGAAGCTCTTCTTCCGAAACATCGTCGGGAAGTTTCACAGAAAGCGAACGTATGCCAACTTCTTCGCATGCCTTATGTTTATTGCGTACATAGACCGAAGACGCAGGATGATCTCCCACAAACACAACGGCAAGTGTTGGCGCATGCCCATATGTTGCCAAAAAGATATCCACTTCTTTTTTGACTTCTGCCCTGATTTCACTCCCGATTTTTTTACCGTCAATAATAAACATACTACTATTTCTTATTTCTTTTTGATATTTTCAAGCATCGCTTTGCGCTCTTCTGCAGTAATTACTTTGGGGAGCATGGCATTTTTAACTTCCTCAGAACCTCTGTAATAGCGAATCAAATTATAAGTAATCAAACCCGCAAAGGCGAGGAAGGAGAAGAACCCAACCAAAACGGAAATTTTAGTATACCAAGCGTGAACTGTTTGAGAAATATAGAGGCTATCGGTGCGGAGCAGTTCAATGAACATACGGCCAAAACCGTACCAGGCAAAGCAGAAATGGAAGATGAATCCATTATATTTTCTTCTGGGGAATAAATAGAATGCGATTGCAAACCCAATAACATTCCACAAGGATTCATAGAAAAATGTAGGATGCACGCATACGGGACCAAGAGTATTGAATTCCAAATAGGTCAAGTCATTTTGCAGACTCATACGGCAAAAAATATCTGTTTGAGAGCCAAACGCTTCACCGTTAAAGAAATTCCCGTAACGGCCAACGGCTTGTGCCATCAAAACAGCGGGGCAAGTGCAGTCAGCAAATGCAGAAAAAGGCACGTGTTTAACACGACACATAACAAATACTGCAATACCGCCAGCTATCAAACCACCGTAAATACCGATGCCTCCTTCCCAAATTTTAAAGAAATCCCAGAAGGAATCATACAAGTGTAAACTGGTGAGTACAAAATATGCTCTACCGCCTAAAATACCCGCAACAACCGTTACAAGACCGATGTCAATAATATCATCAGAAGTAAGGCCAAGTTTTTTTGTTCTCCAAATCACATAGAAGAAGCAAAATGCAATGCCAAGTGTAATAAAGATAGCATACCAGGCAATCGGACGCCCGAAAATCACAAAAGCTACGCTATCCACTTCAAATTCGCTAATTCCAAGCCCTGGAAAAGCAATTTTTGAAACTTTCAACATAAGGTATTTACCTACCTTTCGTATTCATAAATGTTTATGGTTCTATATCAATCGGGATATCCGTCGGGATTATTTTTCTGCCAACGAGCGCTATCTTCGCACATGCGTGCCAAATCATACTCTGCTCGCCAGCCAAGGCATTCCAATGCCTTTTGGGGATTGGAATAGCAAGCGGCAATATCACCGCTTCTTCTTTCGGAAATACGGTAAGGAATATTGCTTCCCCAAGCTTTTCCGAAAGCATGAATGATTTCCAGTACAGAATAGCCGTGTCCCGTGCCTATGTTATAGCATTCTGCACCTTTGTTCTGGGCTGTGCGATGTAAAGCGCATATATGCGCCTTAGCAAGATCCACCACGTGAATATAGTCTCTGACACCAGTGCCGTCGGGAGTGGGATAATCATCGCCAAAGACGTTTACCATCGGAAGCTTTCCGCAGGCAACTTTTGCCACGTACGGCAAAAGATTGTTAGGAATACCGCGAGGATCTTCACCAATAAGCCCTGACTCATGGGCGCCAATAGGATTAAAATAACGAAGAATAGAAACAGAAACATTGCGATTGGCATAGCACCAGTCTTTCAGGATCTGTTCGATCATGAGTTTAGTGTACCCGTAAGGATTTGTAGCAGACAAAGGGAAGTCTTCGGTAATGGGGAGCGTGTGCGGCACCCCGTATACAGTTGCAGAAGACGAGAAGACCATGCGGTTGACACCGTGTTTTTCCATGCATCTGCAAAGAATCATTGTGCTTAGTAAATTATTGTAATAATAATGAAGAGGAACAGAAACAGACTCTCCTACAGCTTTTAACCCCGCAAAATGAATAACGGCATCAATGTCGGTGTGCTTTTTAAACACTTCATTCAGAGCTTCTTCATCGCACACATCGATCTGATAAAAAGTGGGGGTCTTCCCTGTTATTTTCCGAATTCTTTCGAGTACAGACAACTTACTGTTTGATAAGTTATCAACAATCACCACATTATAACCGGATTCTAACAGCTCAACCACCGTATGAGAGCCAATATAACCAGTCCCACCTGTTACAAGAATAGACATTCTTTTTTCTCCTTTTGGGATAATAAAACCGCACATAATGATAACCATGCAGTTAAGAGCGCATCTTATTGCTGGCCTACATTATATGCGGTTGATGATAAAGCAATTATTCAGCGTCGTAAACGCTAACGCGCTTTCTGCCGTTTGCAATGTGTTCAAACTTAACAACACCGTCGATCAAAGCGAACAGTGTGTCGTCGCTACCGCGACCAACATTGTTACCGGGATGGATTTTGGTGCCGCGCTGTCTAACGATGATGTTACCAGCAAGAACAGACTGACCGTCTGCCTTTTTCACACCAAGGCGTTTAGATTCGCTATCGCGACCGTTCTTGGTAGAACCTACACCTTTTTTATGTGCAAAGAACTGTAAACTGAGTCTAAGCATGATGGTATTCCTCCTAAAATTAATTACTTGCCC
>JAZOBX010000007.1:0-2701 GCA_045596205.1 Eubacteriales bacterium
CGTCGCTGTACTTTGTACTGCAGAGCGCCCAAACGGAAAAAGCAAACGAAAAATATAATCAAATCTTTCAAGCTTTGGAGAGAAAAGCGCCAAAACTTGCGATAAATGAAAAGAGAAGCACAATGCAAAATCGTACTTCTCTTTTTCGTTTGCGGTTATGCAAAAATACGAAAGCCTCTTACCTGTAGTACCAGTGCCAGATGGCTTCGTTAGGACAAGCGTCTTCGCATTCGTGACAATTGACACACTTGTCATCGTCGAAGTCAATGCCGACTTTGTTAAAAATAGATTCGTAGGTAATGCGATAAATGGCTTTTTGGGGGCAGGCGTCAATGCATTCTCCGCATCTGTCGCAGAGATCTTCTTTTATTTCATGAGGCATGGTACAATCTCCTTTTGTGCAAAAATGGGGTTCACAGTCATAGTATAGCACCGAAAGGCAGGTTTGTCAAGTTTTGTCGAGGGGCGGAAACTGATAAAAATACAAAGGTTTTTTGGCAAAAAGCCACAAAACGCCCCCTGTTTTTCCGCAAAACATGAGGAAATTCCCTATTGCTATTGCTTTTTGCAATCAAAAATGGTACAATATATTTAACTATGTTAAAAAGGAGAAGACCTATGACGGTAAAAGACGGCGCCTCGGTAGAGCAAAAAGAGATCCATTCTTTTTTGATGATAGGTCAATCCAATATGGCGGGAAGAGGTGATTTGTCGGATGTGGAGCCGATTCAGCATCCGCTTTGCTATATGCTCCGCATGGGGCGTTGGCAACTCCTTTCTCATCCCGTGAACCCCGACAGAGATATTTTCCGAGGGCCTTTTCCCAGCGGCGTTTCCCTTGCCCCTTACTTTGCCCTTGCCTATGCAGATACCCACCAAGTCAGCACGGGACTGATCCCCTGCGCCGACGGCGGAACGAGAATGGACCAATGGATGCCCGGCGAGGTGCTTTATGACCATGCGCTGATGCAAGCGCGCCTTGCTATGCGCTCTTCCACGCTCAGCGGCATTTTGTGGCACCAAGGGGAAAGCGACTGTAAAGACAGGGAAACGGTAGATGCCTACGGGGAAAAATTTCTCACCATGATGACTGCTCTGCGCAAGGATTTGGGGCTACCGCAGCTACCGATTATCGTTGGAGAGCTGGCGCGGGGGCATAAGCGGGAAAACGTGGAAGAAATGCGGCGTTATTTTAATGCCAAGCTTTCCGAAACCGTTCGCAAACTGCCAAATTGCTATTTGGTTTCCTCCGAAGGGCTGACCCTGAAGGCTGACGATCTCCATTTTGATGCCCTCTCTTGCCAAACCTTCGGGCAAAGGTATTTTGACGCCTACGCCGAGCATCTGTCCTCTGAACTTTACGAACACTAAGCGTTTTTTGATACATTTTACTTTTTCTGAGGCGAAAGGAAGTTTCTATGAAAATCAAAACCAAAAAACTGACCTACGACCAAGTTTTGGCACTTCCCCCTTACCGCCACCGCAGACCCAAAAAGCCCCATTGGTTGTTCAGCACCCTGATGTATTTGCTGTCTAAACCTGCCCTTTGGAAAACCCGTTTTTCCTATCAAAAAATTGGCATGGAGAAGCTGGGCAAAAAAGAACCTTGCCTGTATCTGATGAACCATTCCAGCTTCATTGATCTGAAAATCGCCTCGGGAATGCTCTATCCTCGCCCCTATAATATCGTTTGTACCTCTGACGGATTCGTGGGCAAGGCATTTCTGATGCGGAATCTGGGCTGCATTCCCACCAAAAAGTTCGTACCTCAGCTGGAGCTGGTGAGAGATATGATCTACGCCCTCAAAACCCTGAAAACCTCGGTTTTGATGTATCCCGAAGCAGGATACAGCTTTGACGGCACCGCTACGGTTTTGCCCGAAAGCTTGGGGAAATGTCTGAAGCTGTTGGGCGTGCCCGTGGTGATGATCCGCACCCACGGTACCTTCCTGCGGGATCCTCTTTACAACAACCTGCAGCTGCGGAAAATCAAAATTACCGCAGAAATGGAATATTTGCTCTCCCCCGAAGACATCAAAGCCAAAACCCCCGATGAGCTCAACGAAATTCTGAAAGAAAAGTTTACCTTTGACCATTTCCGCAGCCAATACAAGCGGGATCTGACCATCAAAGAGCCCTTCCGCGCCGACTTTCTTAACAGAGTGCTGTATAAATGTCCCCATTGCCTGGCAGAAGGCAAAAACGAAGGCAAAGGCACCACCCTCACCTGTCACGCTTGCGGAAAGACCTGGGAGCTGACCGAAAAGGGACAGCTGGTGGCGCTGGGCGAAGGAGAAGAAACGGAATTCACCTATGTGTCGGACTGGTATGCATGGCAAAGGCAGACCGTCAGAGATGAAATTGAGGCGGGAGACTACCGCCTGGACGTGGCGGTGGACATCGCAGTACTACTGGACACCAAGGCACTCTATATGGTGGGAGAAGGCAGACTGATCCACACGCATGAGGGATTTTTCCTCTTTGGCTGTGACGGCAAGCTGAACTACACCCAAAAGCCGCTGGCGTCTTACAGTCTCAACGCCGACTATTATTGGTATGAAATCGGCGACGTGATTTCTATCGGCAACCACGATATTCTCTATTACTGCTTCCCCAAAGGCGGAAAAGACGTGGTGACAAAAACCCGCCTTGCGACCGAAGAAATCTATAAAATCGTCAAAGCCCATACCAAGAAACCAGA
>JAZOBX010000008.1:0-13072 GCA_045596205.1 Eubacteriales bacterium
AAGGCGAGGAAAGAAAATGATCAAAAGCATGACTGCCTACGGGCGCGCCAGATACGCCTCTGAGGGGCGTGATATTACGGTGGAAATCAAGTCTGTCAACGGCAGATATTTTGACTGTACCGTGAAAATGCCCCGTACGTACCTCTTTTTAGAGGACAAAATCAAAGGGTATTTGCAGAAAAATATCATCAGCCGCGGAAAAATTGATGTTTTTATCACCTACCGCGACACCGCCCAAAACAATTCCGTTTCCGTGAATATGGAGCTGGCACAGGCCTACGTAAAGGCTCTGCGGGAGATTGCAGAGGTGTGCGGTGTCAGAGACGATATCAGCGCCTTGGGTGTGGCGCGCAACCCCGACGTGTTTGTTACAGACTCTCCCGAGCCCGACATGGAAAAGGAGTGGGAAACCCTGCTCTTGCCTCTGAGAGAAGCCGCCGCCAACTTTGACGCCATGCGTACGGCGGAAGGGGAAAAGACCTGCGCCGACATCAGCGAAAAAATGGACAACGTCACCGCCTGGGCAAAAGAAGCGGGGCAGCTGTCCAAAGCCCACATCGGCGGCTATCGGGATAAGCTGGAAGTCCGCATCCGCCAGATTCTCTCCGACCATCAGGTGGAAATTGAGGAGCAGCGGATCCTTACCGAATGCGCCATTATGGCAGACAAACTGGCGGTGGACGAAGAGCTGGCGCGGCTGGATGCCCACAGAGAAGCCTTCTTTGATATGCTCAGCGAAGGCGGTCCCTGCGGCAAAAAACTGGATTTTCTCATGCAGGAATTTAACCGCGAGACCAACACGCTGGGAAGCAAGGCCAACAATACCCAGATTTCCCGCTTGGTCATCGCCATGAAAAACGAATTGGAAAAAATCAGAGAACAAGTACAAAACATTGAATAAAGAGGTGGAGTATGCGTTTTATTAACATAGGATTTGGCAACATGGTGGCTTCCTCCCGCGTGGTTTCCGTGGTCAGCCCCGACAGTGCCCCCATTAAACGTCTGGTCACCGATGCCAGAGACGACGGCAGAGTCATCGACGTCACCTGCGGCCGCCGTACCCGTGCGGTGATCATCACCGACAGCGACCACGTAATCCTGTCTGCCATTCAGACCGAAACCATCGCAGGACGTCTCAGCGACGTGACTGCCGATGAAGTAGACGAAGTGGAAGACGACGAGGAATAAGCCTCACCAAAACGAAAAATACAAAAGGGAACGGGAAAGAGCCCCTCTGTTTCCGTTCAAAGAGGAGATATTGCTATGATTGAACCTACCATTGAATCCTTGACCAAAGGCGAACTGAACCGCTACGAGCTGGTGGTTGGCGTGGCGAAATGCGCCCGCATCGTCACCGACGAATACGTGGCCTGCCGCACCGAGGCAGAAAAGAAGCTGGCAAACAGAGAAACCGACAAGCCTCTGGCTTCCATGATCCCCAGCGAATACCGCGACCAGAAGGCGGTGAAAATTGCCATCGCCCGTCTCCACGACGGACGCTATATTCTGCACAAAGAAGGCTAAACCATGTCTGGAGTGACAAAAAATGACGCATGCGGTGGCTTTTGCGAGGTCAGACTTCTTGACGTTCCCCTCGCCGCTGACCACCCATACAGTTATGCCATTCCGCCTCATTTGGTCGGCTCTGTTGCCGAAGGCACGCTTGTACACGTGCCCTTTGGCAGAGGTGACCGTGTGGTGGGAGGTGTTGTCACCGCCACGCTGGATACCTGTGCTTTTGAAAGGGTAAAGCCTGTTCTTTCGCTTTTTGACGAGGCGTTTCATCTCACAAAAGACATGATGGGTATGTGCCGTTTTTTGGCGGAGCATACGCTCTGCACGCTGGGAGAAGCCGTCAAAGCCGTTTTGCCGCCCGGGGCGTTGGATAGCCATGCCACCGTGCGCCGTGAAAGAACCGTTTACCCTCTCTTGACCGCCCCCGAGCTGGAGGGCGTATGTAACGGCGTGGTTCGGCTGCGGAGTGCGGCGCACCGCGCCGTTTTGCAGTTCTTTACAGAGGAAAGAGGGGCGGTGTCCCAGTCTTTTCTTTGCGAAAAACTCGGTGTCACCCCTGCCCAGATCAAACCGCTGGTGGAACGTGGGTATCTCGCCTACGGCACAGCGGAAGTGATCCGCAACCCCTACGAGGCCCTTGGCAAGGAACGGGATACGTCCCCCATATATCTCAGCCGCGCCCAGACCGCCGCCTTTGACAGTCTGCTGTCTCTCTACCGCGAAAGCACCGCCAAGGCGGGACTGCTATTCGGGGTGACGGGAAGCGGCAAAACCAAGGTGATGATGCGGGTGATTGACACGGTGATAGCAGAGGGAAAACAGGTCATCATGATGGTGCCTGAAATTGCCCTCACACCCCAGACCGTCTCTTTGTTCTGCCGTCGCTACGGCACACGGGTGGCGGTGATTCATTCTGCTCTTTCTCAGGGCGAGCGCTACGATGCATGGCGCAGAATCCGTATGGGAGAGGTGGACCTGGTCATCGGCACGCGCTCTGCGGTGTTTGCCCCCCTTTCCCGTATCGGCGCCATTATCATTGACGAAGAACACGAACACACCTATAAATCCGAAAGCGACCCCAAATACCATGCCCGCGACGTGGCGGCGTACCGTTGCGGCCAGAGCAACGCGCTGTTATTGTTAGCATCCGCTACCCCTTCTTTTGAGAGCTTTCATAAAGCCAAGGAAGGGAAATATACACTCATACCGCTCCGTGAGAGATACGGCGGCGCTACACTCCCCGAAGTGGAGATCATTGATATGCGCCAGGAGATTAGGCGGGGCAAGATTTCCCCCTTCAGCGACCGTCTCACCGACCTGCTCCTGCGTACAAAAGCCGAGGGAGAGCAGGCGATTCTGTTTCTGAATCGGAGAGGGTATAATACGTCTCTCCAATGCAAAGAATGCGGAGAGCCCCTGCTTTGCCCCCATTGCTCGGTGGCGTTGACCTACCACGTGTCAGGCGGCGCAGAGGTGCGGTGTCATTGCTGCGGTTACCGCAGCGCGGTGCCCAAAAACTGCCCCTCCTGCGGCAGTATGCATATTGCTTACGTGGGCTTTGGTACCCAAAAAGCAGAGTCAGACATTTCTTTGAACTTGCCGGGCGTGAGAGTGATGCGTATGGATGCGGATACCACCGCAGGTAAGATGGCGCATGACCGTTTGCTGGAAGGCTTCCGCAAAGGAGATGCGGACGTGTTGCTTGGCACCCAAATGGTCACTAAAGGACACGATTTTCCCCGCGTAACCTTAGTGGGGGTACTGCTGGCAGACACCTCTCTTTACGCCAGTGATTTCCGCGCGGCAGAACGCACCTTCTCCCAGCTCACCCAAGTGATCGGGCGGGCGGGTAGAGCCACCTCTCCCGGGATTGCGGTGGTGCAGACCTTCTCACCCGCAAACGACGTGATTCGCTACGCCTCGCGCCAGGACTATGAAAGCTTTTTCGAGTCGGAAATCGCCCTTCGCCGCTCCACCATGTTCCCCCCTTTTTGCGACATTGCCGCCTTTACGCTGGTGTCGGGAGAGGAGCAAGCCCTTTTTGAAGCCGCAGAAGAACTGCGCCGAAATCTGGGCAAAATCGCAGAAGAAAAATACAGCGACCTGCCTCTGGTGGTCTTTGGCCCCTTTGAGGCGAAAATATACAAAGCAGCAGAAAAATTCCGTATGCAGATGATGGTCAAATGCCGTCTCAGCCGTCGCACCAGGGGATTGTTTCGCGACATTCTGCTGTCCCTCACCCATCACCGTAAGGTCAGCGTGGGGGTAGACTTTAATCCCCTGTAACATGAAAAGAGGTATTCCAAATGGCAAATCTGAATCTTGTTTACGAAGACGATCCCATGATTCGTAAAGTGTCCCGCCCCGTCACCGAAATCACCCCCCGTATCCTCCAGCTGCTGGACGATATGGTGGATACCATGCGTGCAAACGACGGCTGCGGCCTTGCCGCCGTGCAGGTGGGCGTGCTGCGCCGCGTGGTGGTCATTGAAGTGGAAGAAGGGGAAGTGCTGGAGCTGATCAACCCCCGCATTATCGCCTGGACGGGTCACCAGGAAGAAAGAGAGGGCTGTCTCTCGCTTCCCGGAAAATGGGCGCTCACCAACCGCCCCAAGGCCGTCACCGTTCGCGCCCTTAACCGCCACGGTGAGGAAATTGAAGTCAGGGGCGAGGATTTGCTTTGTCGCGCTCTTTGCCACGAAATCGACCACTTGGACGGCAAGCTGTTTACCGACGTTGCCGTCGGAAAGGTGTACCGTCAGTAATGCGTATTTTGTTTATGGGCACACCCGAAATCGCCCAACGCTGTCTTGTTTCTTTGCTTTCCGACAAAAGAGAAGTGGTAGGGGTGGTGTGCCAACCCGATAAACCCAAAGGGAGAGGGAATACCCTTACCCCTCCTCCCACAAAAGTATTGGCGGAGGAATACGGCATTCCCGTATTTCAGCCTGTCACCCTGCGTGACGGCGCGTTTCTTCCTGTTTTGGAAGAGCTCCGTCCCGACGTGATTTTAGTGGTGGCATACGGCAAGATTCTGCCTTCCTACGTGCTGGATTTCCCCAAATACGGTTGCATTAATCTCCACGTGTCTCTGCTTCCCAAATACCGCGGCGCCGCCCCTATGCAAAGAGCCATTATGGCAGGCGAAACCGAAACGGGCGTAACGGTCATGTATATGGATGAAGGCATGGATACGGGAGACATGATTGCCGTTTCTGCTTACCCCATTCTTCCCACCGACGATTACGGTACGGTCAGCGACAAAGCCGCCACCGTCGGCGCGCCCCTTTTGCTCAAAACTCTGGATGATCTGCAGGAAGGGAAAGTGACACGCACCCCCCAAAACCATGCGGAAGCCACCTTTGCTCCCAAAATTGAAAAATCCGAATATAAAATTGACTTTTCCAAATCTGCCCACGCCTGCGCCTGCCTGGTGAGAGGCCTTAGCCCTGCGCCTTTGGCGTATGTGACAGACGAAAACGGCAGAATGTTAAAAATCCAAAAAGCCCACGCCGCCGAAGGTAAGGGCAAGGCGGGAGAAGTGATTGCCGTCTCCACCGCAGGAGAGGGCGAGATCCTCGTGGCTTGCGGCGAAGGTGCCCTTGCCATTACCTGCCTCACCCCTGCGGGCAAGTCCTCTATGACCGCCGCCGCCTTTCTTCGCGGTAGAGGTCTGGCTGTGGGAGATCTTCTTCAATGAAAGACGTAAGAGCCTACGCCCTTGACCAGCTCATGCAAATGGAAACGTCGGGGCGCTATCTGGGGCTGTCTCTTGGCGGCGTGCCCGAAAGCCAAAGGGGGTTTCTTACCGCCCTGCTATACGGTATCGCTGAGCATAAGCTCACCCTGGATTATTACATTGGCGTGTTGGCAAAGCGAAACGATATTTCCCCTCGCGTGAGAAACATTTTGCGCATGGGTCTGTTTCAACTGCTGTATCTTGACCGTATTCCGCCCCATGCGGTGGTCAACGGTGCGGTAAATTTGGCGCAAAAGAAAAGCGAGGCGGGGTTTATCAATGCGGTTTTGCGCAGTGCCATCCGCGAGCCTGCGCGCTTGGCATTGCCCCCAAGAGAAAAGAATCCCCTGCGCTATCTGTCGCTGTGCTATTCTCTGCCTTTGCCCACCCTTCGCCTGCTGGCAGGGGATTTGGGCGAGGAAGGAGCGGAAGCCTTTTTGAAAGCGTCGGGGGAAAGAGCGTCTCTTTGCATCCGAGTCAATACCCTTTTCACCACAAGAGAAGCCCTGCTCAACCGTTTTTTGGAGCAAGGGATCTCTGCCAAACCCACACCCAACACCCAAAACGGCATTCTGGTGCTGGACGAGTTGCCCGTTTCCTCGCTGTACGGCTATGCCGAGGGGCTTTTTTACGTCCAGGATGAAGCCGCGCAGCTGGCGGTGGAAGTGCTTTCGCCTGCGCCTGACAGCACAGTGATAGACGTATGCGCCGCCCCCGGGGGCAAAAGCTTTGCCGCCGCTTTGCAAATGGAAAACAAGGGGGAAATCCTTTCTCTTGAGCTTCATGAAAGCAAGCTGGGGCTCATCGAAAAAGGCGCGGAGCGGCTGGGGATTTCCATTGTCTCTCCCAAGACCCACGATAGCCGCCTGCCCATAGAAGAATATATGGGCAAAGCCGACTACGTCATCTGCGACGTTCCCTGCTCAGGTATGGGGGTTTTGCGAAAAAAACCCGAAATTCGTTATAAAAGTATAGAAGATATTGGCGCCATTCCGCCTCTCCAAAGCGAAATTTTAGAGAGTGCCTTCCGCTATCTGAAAGCAGGCGGACGGTTGCTGTATGCCACCTGCACGGTGCTATCCCAAGAAAATGAAAAAGTGGTGGAAGAGTTTTTGAGCCGTCATAAAGACGCCGACCCCGTTCCCTTTACGGTAGGAGACTTGTCTGCGCCAAGCGGTATGCTGCCCCTTCTGCCCCATATCCACGCAACCGACGGTTTCTTTATTGCCCTCATCCAAAAATCCTGACAAAAAGGAGGCTCTCCTATGGACAAAATAGATTTACTCTCTCTCCTGCCCGAAGAAGCAGAGACGTTCTTAGTGGAAAACGGAGAGCAAAAATATCGGGAAAAACAAATTTTCTCTTGGCTGATGAAAGGCAAATCTTTTGAAAATATGCCAAACCTCCCCCTGAAAACCAGGGAAATGTTAGCAGAGAAGTGTTTACCCCCTTTGCCCACCGTGGCGGCAAAGCAAGTGTCGAAAATTGACGGAACGGTAAAATATCTGTTCCGCTTCCACGACGGCGCCATGGTAGAAAGTGTGCTGATGCACTACGAATACGGCTACTCTCTTTGCATTTCCAGCCAGGTGGGATGCCGTATGGGGTGCAAATTCTGCGCTTCTACTCTCAGTGGTAGAGAGCGTGACCTTCTTCCCTCGGAGCTGCTTGGACAGATCATCGTTGCCCAGGCGGATAGCGGCGCCCACGTGTCTCACGTGGTCATGATGGGCATTGGCGAGCCTCTGGATAATTACGAAAACGTGATTCGCTTCCTGCATCTGGTCACCCATCCCCGGCGGCTTGGGCTCAGCCCCCGTCGCATTTCTCTTTCCACCTGCGGCTTTGTGCCTCGCATTACCTCTCTTGTCTATGAGAAAATCCCCGTCACTCTGTCTGTGTCGCTTCACGCCGCAAATGACGAGACCAGAAGCGAGATCATGCCCATCAACCGCAAGTATCCCTTAAAAGAGCTTCTTGCCGCCTGCAAATACTATTTTGAAAGAACGGGCAGGCGCATTTCCTTTGAATACACCCTTATTGCAGGTGTCAACGATAGCGTGTCCCACGCAGAAGAGCTGGGGCGGCTTCTTCGCCACCATCTGGGCACCATGCCCATTCACGTCAACTTGATTCGGCTCAACGAAGTGAAGGAGCGGAGCTTCAAAGGCTCTGCGGTGCAAAATGCCAAGCAGTTTATCACCACCCTTGACCGCTTCCATATCACCGCCACCCTCCGCCGCCGCCTGGGGGCAGACGTAGACGCCGCCTGCGGACAGCTTCGTTCCAAAACCATTAGTAGCCAAACCGAAGAACAACAGTAAAGGATAAAAACCAATGGAGAAAAATCTCTCCGCATTGATTCTCTCAGGCGTAGGGGGACTCTACACCCTCCGCTGTGAAGAGCCAAACACCGACCTGCCCCCCACCTTTCAATGCAGGGGCAAGGGCGCATTTCGCCACGAAGACACCAAACTGCTGGTAGGTGACCGTGTGATAGTACGCTATGATGATACCGCCCCTCTGGACACCGCCGTCATCCGTGAAATCCTCCCCCGCAAATGCGCCCTCATCCGCCCGCCTATGGCAAACGTGACCCATCTGTTTTTGGTGGTGGCGGCAGCCAAGCCCGCCCCTGTCACCGAAACCATGGACAAGCTTCTTGCCATCGCCACCCACCACGGTATTACCCCCACGGTGGTGGTCACAAAAGCGGATCTGGACAGAGAAAACGCCCACCGTCTGGCAGAAATTTATACCTTGGCAGGTTTTTCTGTGGTGGTTTGCTCCCATGAAGAAGCCGAAGCACACCTTCCCATCAAGGCTTGTCTGGAAAGCCTCCCCAAAGGGAGCATTGCCTGCTTTGCAGGCGCATCGGGGGTAGGGAAGTCCACCCTGCTCAACCGTCTGCTCCCCTCCCTTTCTCTCACCACAGGGGAAGTGAGCCGCCGCATTGAGCGCGGTAGACATACCACCCGTCGTGTAGACCTGTACGATATCGGCGCGTCTGATGCCCCCCGCCAGGTCTATATTGCCGACACTCCCGGTTTTTCGCTGTTGGACTTTGCCCACTTTGACTTTTTCGGGCTTTCCGATCTCTTTGACAGCTATCCCGACTTTGCCCCCTATTTTGGCAAATGCCGTTACGGCGACTGCACCCACACGGGCGAGGGCCCCTCGGAATGCGCCATTGCCAAAGCCGTGGCAGAAGGCCACATCTCCCCCTCCCGCCACGCCTCCTATATCACCCTCTACCGCACTCTTAAAACCAAAGAGAATACCTACTGATTTTTGGTGCTGTCGCAAATGCATTTGCGACAGCACCAGTTCTATTCGCCTGCGGCGAGTGGTATTGCTTCGCAGTGATATTCGGCTTACGCCGAGTGGTATTTGCAACACTCACGGTGTGAGCGTTGCAAGTTTTAGAGGCGAATAGAATATCACTGCAAGGCGAACCTTGCAATATCACTTTTGCGGAGCAAAAATATCACTCTTTGCCACGTCAAAGAATATCACTTTTCCTTGAATCCTTTTCGGTTTTGGGAGCGAAAGCAACAAATAGAGCAGCCCTTTTTTGATATTCAACTTGGGTTTTTAAGAGAAAAAATACTGTTTTAGGCATATTTGCCCAAATAATTGGAATGAAACTATTATATTTATCCAAAATATTTATCAAAAACCCTTTACAAATGGGAAAAATAATGGTATAATTGCTTTCGTATGTGAAAGCATACGTACCTTACCACGGTATGCGGGCAAAGGACGCGACTGCGCCTGATTTCACCCGCCGCAAACTGTGATAAAGGAATACACGCGACACAGTCGCAGAAAGGTGAAAAACGATGGAAAAAGAACTCAAACAGCAAATTATCGCGGACAACAGAACCAGTGAAAACGATACCGGTTCTCCCGAAGTGCAGATTGCTATTCTCACCAGCCGCATCAACATGCTGACCGAGCACATGAAGAAGAATCCTAAGGATTACCATTCTCAACGCGGTCTGCTGAAGATGGTTGGCCACAGAAAAAATCTGCTCGGCTATTTGGCAAAGAAGGATATCGAAAGATATCGTGCCATCATCAAAAAGCTCGGTCTGCGTAAATAATGGCAGAAAGAGCGAAACGGGGGCGGGGAAATCCGTTCCCGTTTCTGTCAAAGAAAGAATTCTCTTTGACGCGGCACCAAAGGTGCCAATTTCGGTTCCCATGCGGTGGCGGCAGCATTACATCTGCATATAAAGGACAAGCCCTTTTTTGTATGTGGATGTAATGTTTGTCCCCCGCGAAAATCAAAAAAGAAAAAGAAAAAACGGAGGATTTACTATGTTTGAAAACTTCAAAGTGTTTCATTACACTTACGCCGGCAGACCGCTTGTGGTAGAAGTCGGTAAGCTGGCAGGTCTTGCCAACGGTTCTTGTCTGGTGCGCTACGGCGACACCTGCATTCTGGCTTGCGCTACCGCATCTGCCGCTCCCCGCGAAGGCATTGACTTTTTGCCCCTGTCTGTAGACTACAACGAAAAAATGTATGCCGCAGGTAAAATTCCCGGTGGCTACCTGAAACGTGAAGGCAAGCCTTCCGAAAAGGCCATTCTCACCAGCCGTGTGATTGACCGTCCCGTTCGCCCCCTGTTCCCCAAAGACCTGCGTAACGACGTGGCTATCGCTCTGGAAGTGATGTGCGTGGACCCCGATTGCAGCCCCGAAATCACCGCCATGATCGCCACCTCCATTGCCCTCTCTATCTCCGACATTCCCTGGAATGGCCCTATCGGCGGCGCATTCATGGGTCTGGTTGACGGTGAATTGGTTGTAAACCCCACTGCCGCAGAAAGAGAAAAGAGCGTACTGGAGCTGACCGTTGCCGCTTCCGCCAAGAAAGTGGTCATGATTGAAGCAGGCGCAAAAGAAGTATCCGATGAAGATATGTTCGCCGCCATCATGAAGGCACACGAGGTCATCCGCGACCTTATCGTCTTTATCGACGGTATCGTAGCAGAAGTGGGCAAGCCCAAGTTCAGCTATCCTTCCGGCGAACTGGACCACGATATGTTTGACGAAATTTTCGCTTACTGCGAAAAAGACGTGATGTTTGCCCTGGACACCGACGACAAGAATATCCGCGACGCCCGTATGCAACCCATCATTGAAAACATTGCCGCTACCTTTGCGGAAAAATACGAAAACCTTGACGTGATTCTGCCCGAGCTCATGTACAAGATCCAGAAGAAGATCGTTCGCCGCTGGCTCATTGAAGACAAAAAGCGCGTAGACGGCAGAAGAATGGACGAAATCCGTCCCCTTGCCGCTGAAGTGTCTCTCCTTCCCAGAACCCACGGTACGGGTCTCTTCACCCGCGGTCAGACCCAAGTGCTTACCGTGGCAACCCTTGGCCCCATCAGCGATGCCCAACGCCTTGACGGTATTGATGATGAAGACACCAAACGCTATATGCACCACTACAACATGCCCGGCTACTCCGTAGGCGAAGCAAAAGCCGCCCGTAGCCCCGGCCGCCGCGAAATCGGCCACGGCGCATTGGCAGAACGTTCTCTCGTTCCCGTGCTTCCTTGTGTAGAAGAATTCCCCTACGCCATCCGTCTTGTTTCCGAGGTTGTTTCCTCCAACGGTTCCACCTCTCAGGCTTCCGTTTGCGGCTCCACTCTGGCTCTGATGGATGCAGGCGTGCCGATTAAAGCGCCTGTTGCAGGTATCTCCTGCGGTCTGATTACCGAAGATGACGGTAGCTGGACCACCATGATTGATATCCAGGGTCTGGAAGACTTCTATGGCGACATGGACTTTAAGGTAGCAGGTACCCACAAGGGCATTACCTCTATCCAAATGGACCTGAAAATTGACGGTCTGACCCCCGAAATCATCAAAGCCGCTCTGGAAACCACCCACCGCGGCAGAGATTATATCATTGACGAAATCATTCTCAAAGCCATTCCCGCACCTCGCGCAGAAGTGTCCGAATATGCGCCCAAGATGGTTTCCATGAAGATCAACCCCGATAAGATCCGCGAAGTCATCGGCTCCGGCGGCAAAGTGATTCAGAAGATCGTGGCTGAAACCGGCGCCAAGATTGATATCGAAGACGACGGTTCCGTCTTCATTTCCGCCGTTAGCTCCGAATCCATCCGTCAAGCCAAGAGCATCATTGAAGCCATCGTGTTTGAGCCTGTGGTAGGCGAGATCTACGAAGGCACCGTAACCCGCATCATCCCCATCGGCGCATTCGTGGAATACGCCCCCGGTAAAGAAGGCTTGGTACACATTTCCAAGCTCGCCCACACCCGCACCGAAAAGGTAGAGGACGTGGTGGCCGTGGGCGACACCGTCCGTGTGAAATACATGGGCACAGACGCGCGCGGCAGAATGAACCTCTCCATGAGAGACGCCCAATAATTTCCTATAAATTTATACCAAAACGAGTCAAAAAGAGAATAACCCCCCGTGGTTTATTCTCTTTTGCTCATTTTGAAAGACAAATTTTCCATCTCACAATGTGAGCAAAATATTTTCATGGACCAGAAAGGAATACATACCATGATTGAAAGAAGAAATCCCCGTACGGCAAAAATCGGTGTTTTCGGTGTTGGCCACGACACCTACTGGCATCAATTTGAAGGTCTGCTGGACAATCTGATGGGTTATCATCAGGAATTTATTGACAAGGTAAAAGCCAACGGCGTAGAGATCGTTGACTTCGGTATGATCGATACCAACACCAAAGCGTTTAACGTACTGCCCAAAATGAAGGCCGCCAACGTAGACGTGCTGTTCTGCAACATGCTCACCTACGCAACCTCCTCTGTCTTTGCTCCCATTGTGCAAGGCATGGGTGAAGTGCCTATGGTACTTGTGGCACTCCAACCCCGCTTTGCCATGGACTATACCCAGGCAAGCACCTTTATGCAGCTGGAAAACGATAATATTTGCTCCGTTCCTGAATTTACCGGCGTTGCCATTCGTATGGGCAGAAAAATCAGAGACGTGGTGATCGGCACTCTCCGCGACGACCCCGAAGCCGACGCTCACATTGCAGAGTGGTGCGATATTGCTTGCGTTCTCCATTCTCTCAAAGGCGCGCGCATAGGGCTTATGGGACACGTTCTTGAAGCCATGTACGATATGCACGCTGGCCCCACCGCCGCTGCCGCCGCTTTCGGCATCCACGTGCCGCTTCTTGAAGTAGAAGACGTGATCCGTCTCTATGACACTGTTACCGAAGAAGAAATCCAAGCCAAGAGCGAGCTGATTCTCCGCGAGTTTGACACTCCCACCCCCGTCAGCGACCCTGTCACCCGTAAACTTACCGAGCCTGACCTGCGCCAAGCCGCCCATACCGCTTGCGCTTTGGATAAATTGGTAGAAGAATACGACCTGTCCGGTCTTGCTTACTACTACGAAGGTAGCCCCGACAGCATCCAACGCAAGGTTGCCACCTCCTTTATCGTGGGGAACTCTATCCTCAACGCAGAGGGTATTCCCATGTGTGGCGAGTTTGACCTAAAAACCTGCATTGCAATGCTGATTATGGACCGTCTCGACATCGGCGGCTCCTTTGCAGAATTCCATCCCTTTGACTTCAAAGAAGACTTTATCCTCGTCGGTCACGACGGCCCCCATCACCTGCGCATTGCAGAAGGCAAGCCCGTCCTCCGTTCTCTCATCAAATACCACGGCAAGCCCGGTGCAGGCGCTTCCGTTGAATTCAAGATCAAGGAAGGCCCCATCACCATGCTGGGTATCACCCAAAATGCCCACGGCCAGTTCAAGTTTGTGGTCGGCGAAGGCCTCTCCAAGAAGGGC
>JAZOBX010000009.1:0-2618 GCA_045596205.1 Eubacteriales bacterium
CTTGGGCACTTTCCAAAAACCCAAGAAAGATGTCTCCCACCTCGGCGTAGGTTTTTGCGGCATTGACACGGCGGCGCAGATCTGCCGATCCGCGAAAACCGTGAATATACGCCGCCACCGCCCCACGGGAAGCGGGAATCGCCACCGCCTCGTCTCGCAAAGCGCAGTTCATTTTCAGCTGGCGAAGCGCCGTTTTGACTCTTTCTTCCAGAGTGGGAGGAGTATAGGGCTTCCCTTCTAAGGCGGCTTTGATCTCCCCAAAGATAAAGGGATTGCCCACGGCGGCTCTCGCCACCATCACGCCGTCGCACCCCGTTTGCTGCATCATTGTAAGGGCAGTTTTGCCGTCGGTGACGTCTCCGTTGCCAACAACGGGGATGCTTACCGCTTGCTTTACTTTTTCTATCATTGTCCAATCGGCTACACCCGAATAGACCTGCTTCACCGTTCTGCCATGGAGGGTAATCATTTCCGCGCCTCCTGCTTCTGCGGCCTTGGCGGTGTCGACGGCGTTGATGCTTTGGTCGTCCCAGCCAATGCGCAGTTTTACGGTGACGGGCAGCTTCACCGCCTTTTTGACAGCACAAACGATGGCTTCTATGGTTTTGGGGTCGCGGAGCAGTCCGCCTCCGTCCCCTTGGGTAATAATCTTGCGCATGGGGCATCCCATGTTGATGTCAATGGCGGTAGGGGGCGCAAATCCCGCTTCCCCTGCCTCGCATCGGGCGGCGGCTTCCGCCAAGACTGCGGCTTCATGGCCAAACAGCTGCAGGGCGCAGGGCAGTTCGTTTGGAAAGATTTTCGCCAGCGTGGCGGTTTTTTTGTCTTCAAAACAAACCGCCTTGGCAGACACCATTTCCGTTACCGTCATATCCGCGCCGTACTCTCGGCAAATCTGCCGCATCACCGCGTCGGTATACCCTGCCATGGGGCCAAGCAACAGCCCATTTGGTAAATGGATCTCTCGTAGTTTCATATTGATTCCTATTTTCGGTTGTAAAAAGTCTTACCTCAGAGGATCGTATTTGTTTTAAACCTTTGAGACGGACTTTTAGGGCACTCCGGCTTGGTGAGACTTAATTTTCCCGCATCCACCAAGGGGACAATGTATGTTTTCATCGCATAAGAAATAGATTTTATTCCTAAAAATGACGCCAGCTCTTCCCTGGTACGCGGTACCGCGCAAAATTCTAAAATATCATTGGCGCCTACAGGTTTTTTGGCATCATTGATACGTTTTCCAAGCAACGTCACGCAAAAAGAACCTCTTTTTTCTTCAAAAATCGGTGCAGGCAAGCCAGCTTCACGCATTTCACGACGTATAGTGGGAATACCGGAATATCTGTTTTCTGTGATTTTTAACGTTTCTAATGCTGTTGCCAAAACAGGATTTCTCGTATCCGGTTGCACTTGCCCCAGTTGATCTAAGGTGAGGCGACCGTAGAGACCGCCGGGATTGGTGATGACGATGCGGTCGGGGAAAATTTGCAATTGCACGGGCATTCCTTCCGTGTGTATACTGTAATCACGGTGAACCAAAGCATTCAGCAACACTTCTCTTATGGCCGTGATAGGATAATCCCACACATCTTTGCGTTCTCCGCTGGTACTGTCTATAATGGTTTTTTGACGTAAATTTTTACGCACAAATGCCAGTGACTGAGAAAGCATATCGGGAATCGTTCCTTCAATTCTTGCATTGTCCAAAAAACGCTCCTGCGCATCTCCAAGCTCACCGATTTCGCTGCCCGGTAGTACCGTTGCAATGATACACAACTGAGGAAAATACGCTTGAGGATATACGCTAAAAAGAAGCGTGGCTGCAAGCGAATATTGCCCATTCACCGTTATGCTCATTAATTCTGCTATTTGTTCTTCACTTAGCCTTGCAAGATTGGGCTTGTTCTCGGTCAGTAGATGAATATATTTACGAAGCGCTCCCAAGTCCACGGATTTTTCGGTGACTCTTGGAATCACCCGAATGTCATCTTGGTACTTTTTTCGGTATGCTTCGTAACTGTAAACCTCATATTCCGTCATAGGCTCATCATTGGTGCCCACACGCACATAAGATCCCTTCACACGCCCCTTGCCGGAATAATAACACGGACGCTCCGATATATCTATCGCGGGAACCTCAATAGAGCAAAAATATCTTCCATTTCTTTCGGCATAGGAAAATAAAGGTCGAACCTTTGGTGTCATAGAATCACATTGTTCTGTAATTTTTTGTTGCATATCCTGCAAGTCGTACACACCGCATTGATCAAAACCGTTATTTTCATCAATGCCAAAAATGATAATACCTCCGTCATCGCGGTTAGAAAAACTGGAAAGCGTATCATAAAAACGTTCCGGACAACCATGTTTGGCCGCCTTTAACTCTATGTGTTGATATTCTGCCCTTGCAGAAGTGACCAAATCCATCAATGCAAGCAATGCTTCACTTGTCATGTTTTTCCTCCCATACAATAGAAATGCGCAAAAAATCATTCGACCGTTCCTATTATATCAAAAGAACTAAAAAATATCAATATATTTTATAAAAGAAATAAAATTTTTAATAAGATTTTATTTAACAACTGAAAAAGAAGTGAAATTTTATCAAATTTGCCTTA
>JAZOBX010000010.1:0-10210 GCA_045596205.1 Eubacteriales bacterium
GATTCTATGACCGCAAGGAAATCCGCGATATGCTGGCGTATTTGTTCGTCATCTGCAATCCCGAGGACGCAGGACGTCTGAAACGCATTGTCAACGAGCCCAAACGCAAGCTGGGCAGCGCCTCCATTGAAGCGGCTACTCTCATCGGAGAAGCCACGGGGCATAGCCTTTTTGAGGTGATGCAACACGCCGACGATTACCCTGCCCTTGGCAGAAGCGCGGCAAATATGAAGGCGTTTACAGAGCTGATTTTGTCCTTTGATAAAGAAGAGGCGCCGTCCAAGCTTCTGGAGGAAGTGTTTTTCAGAACAGGCTATAAAAAGATGCTGGAAGACAACGGCGAGGTGGACAAGGTGCGCATTCAGAGTGTGGAGGAATTGATTTCCGCCGCCAAAGAATATGAAAAGCGTACCGAGGAGCCTACGCTGCTTGGCTTTTTGGAAGAAACCGAGCTGGTGTCCGACGTGGATAAATATGACGAGGATGCAGATGCGGTGGTGCTAATGACCATTCACAGCGCCAAGGGGCTGGAGTTCCCCATCGTCTTTTTGCCCGGTATGGAAGAAGGGATTTTCCCCGGCACCCAATCCTTTACCGACATGGGTGAGCTGGCAGAGGAAAGACGGCTGGCGTACGTGGCGCTGACGAGAGCCAAGGAAAAAATCTTTATCTCTCACGCCTCCGACCGTATGCTTTACGGCAGAACCACCACCAATCCTTTGTCCCGTTTTGTCAGAGAAATCCCCGAAGATCTGGTGACGGTGGAGGAGGAGCGCACCCAACCCTTTGCGCCCCCTCGTTCTTACTACGGCAGCTACGGTTATCCCACGCGACAAAAAACCGCCGCACCGCCTGCCCCAAAAAGAGGAAAGCCCGCTACAAGTGAGCGGGCGTATGTGTCTCCCATGTCGCAGACGGCGCCCCAAAAGAAGCCAACCCCCACACACCGCGGCGTGGCATTTTATCCTGTGGGCACCAAGGTGCGCCATGCGGTATTTGGTGTGGGCGAGATTCTGTCTGCCAAGGATATGGGCGGAGACGTGCTGTATGAAATTGCTTTTGAAAGCGGCACCACCAGACGCCTGATGGCTACCTTTGCGAAATTGGAGAAAATATAATCCATCAGAAAAAGCACGGAATTTTCCGTGCTTTTTTAGTCGATATGTTTGCTTCCAACAAAGCAAACTCGATATGTTTTTTGACAAAAACCCGATATATGCCCCGTGGCAATTGCCGCGGGGCATTCGATATGCGCTTTGCGCGAGAAAAAGCGGAGGGTTTTAGTTGAAATTGACTTTTTTGAAGGTTTTTTTGCCGCGTTTGAACAGGATACCCTGGGCAAGCTGTTCTTTGGTGTAGGCGGTTTTGATGTCGGTGACTTTTTCGCCGTCGGCGGTCACGCCGCCCTGCTCCACAGCTCTGCGGGCTTCGGAACGGGAGGGGACGAGGCCTGCTTTGACCAGAACGGACAGCACGTCGATTTTGTCTTCTGTAAAGTCTTCTGCCGCAAGGGTCACGGTGGGCACGTCAGCGCCTGCACCGCCTGCGAACAGCGCAAGGCTGGCTTGCTTTGCGGCGTCTGCTTCGGCTGTACCGTGGACCATTTGGGTCAGCTCATAGGCAAGGATTTCTTTGGCTTCGTTGAGGCGACTGCCTTCCCACTCGCTCATGGCTTCAATTTGTTCCATGGGCAGGAAAGTGAGCATACGGATGCACTTCATTACGTCATTGTCACCCACGTTGCGCCAGTATTGATAAAAATCAAAGGGGCTGGTTTTGTTGGGATCAAGCCATACGGCGTTGCCTGCGGTTTTGCCCATCTTCTTGCCTTGGGAGTCGGTAAGCAGGTTGATGGTCATGGCGTAGGCGTCTTTGCCCAGCTTACGGCGAATCAGCTCGGTGCCGCCCAGCATATTGCTCCATTGGACATCACCGCCGAATTCCATGTTACAGCCGTATTTCTGGAACATATAGTAGAAGTCGTAGGACTGCATGATCATATAGTTAAATTCAAGGAAGGACAGACCTTTTTCCATTCTCTGCTTGTAGCATTCTGCGCGGAGCATATTGTTGACAGAGAAGCAAGCGCCCACTTCACGGAGCAGGTCCACATAGTTGAGTTTCAGCAACCATTCGGCATTGTTGACCATCATGGCTTTGCCCTCTCCAAACTCAATGAATTTCTCCATTTGGCGTTTGAAGCATTCGGCGTTGTGTTCAATGTCTTCAATGGTGAGCATTTTTCTCATGTCGGTTCTGCCCGAGGGGTCACCGATCATGGTGGTACCGCCGCCGATGAGGGCAATGGGTTTATTGCCTGCCAGTTGGAGACGTTTCATCAGCGTCAGCGCCATAAAGTGGCCTGCGGTCAAGCTGTCGGCAGTACAGTCAAAGCCGATATAGAAGGTGGCCTTGCCCGCGTTGATCATTTCTTTTACGTGTTCTTCATCGGTGACTTGGGCAATCAGACCGCGCGCCACCAGTTCTTCATAGAGTGTCATAGTGATACCTTTCTTTTATCGGCGTATTATAAACTGCAAAGGGGGGTAATGGTAGAGCGTTCCACTCTGAGTGTGGGGTCTGCTTCCTGGAGCAGGGCTTCAAAAAATGCCAGAAGCGGGATTTCCGTTTCGTAATGGCCTGCTTCAAAATAGGACACGCCAAGGGCGGGGGCGTCGCACAGCACGTGGTGTCCCAGCTCACCGCTGACGTAAGCATCGGCAGACAGCTTCCCTGCAAGGGGAGCAAATTCTCTGCCGCCGCCACCGCAGACCAATACGGTGGAGATGGGTTTGCCGCCGTCGGCATAGCGAAGGGCTGTTACCCCAAGGCAACGGCTGATATAGAGAGCAAATTCTTTGGCGGAAAGAGGCTGCTCCAGCTTGCCCATACGGTAGAGCAGGCCTTCCCCTTCCAGTTCTATGGGGGAGAGTTTAAGGGCGGAGAGCAGGCAGGTGTTGGTGCCGCCTTCTACCGCATCCGCGCGGGTGTGGAAGCTCATCACCGACACGCCTTCCAGAAGGCAACGCATGGCAAGGCGTTCCGTGGGGGTTGCGCCCGTCAGCGAGGACAGAGGGCGAAACAAAAGGGGATGATGCGCCAAAATCACGTTGAGTCCTTTGGATTTTGCCAGGTCCAGCGCTTCTTCGGTGACGTCCAGCACGGTCAGCACGCCCGTGACCTCTGCATGGGGGTTGGGGCATACGGCAAGTCCGTCGCGGTCCCAGTCGCAAGAGAGGGAGGCGGGGATCTTTTCACTTAAAAATTGATACAGCTTAGCGATGTTCACAGAGATACCTCTCTATTTCTTCTGCCAGGGCTTGCGCTTCTTTTGCATCCTCGCCTTTGGCAAGGTTGCCCTTGATACGGTGCGCCAGGTCCCGCTGCTTTTTCTCCATTTGGGTCAGCAAATAGGGGGAGGGCGGCGTTTGGGCGGGGGCAAAGCATCCGAATTCCCTTTCAAAAGGGGTAAGGGTATAGGGCTTGCCCGTATAGGAAACGCAGAGGCAGGTATATACTTTATTTTGCACGGAGGAAAGGGTTTCCCCCTCAACGGCAAAGCCGTGGGATGCCAGATATTCTCTGAGATATCCCACCTTGGTCATGGGTAAAAGCACCAGACGGATGGCAGGCGTTTTGGTAAAGTCTGCTTCATCGATAATGGAGGCAATCAGCTCCCCACCCATACCGCAAATGGCAATATCGGTGAGGCCTTGCTCTCCAAGACCTTGGAGGCCGTTTGTCATCACCACGGAGATACGGTCAGAGAGACCTGCCCTCTCCACGGTGGCGGTGGCTCTTTCGCAAGGGCCTTTGGCAATGTCGGATGCAATGGCGCGGGAGATCTTCCCGCTTTGGCATAAGTAAACGGGCAGGTAAGCGTGGTCTGTGCCAATATCGGCCATATACGCTCCCTGCCGAATGTAGGAGGCAACCGACAAAAGTCGGTTGTCCAGCTTGACACTTGTCATGCTTTCTTTGAAAAGTGATCGTTGAGCTTTTGCACCAGAGCGTCTGCGTCTACGCCGTGAACAGCGCAGGCTTGTTCGATGGATTCGCTTCTTGCGGAGGGGCAACCCAGGCAATGCATACCGATTTCAAAGAAATAGATAGCGGTTTCTCTGTCAAGGTCCAGCACGTCTCCGATAATAGAATCTTTTGTGATTTTCATGATTTTTTACCTTTCCGAGGGAAAAACGATGCTTCCCTCAATTCTTTTATTATAAAACACATATATTATAGCCCCATGAATGCATTTTGTCAAGAAATTATTAATTACTATTTACTTTTTCATTATTTTGTGGTAAAATATCCAAGATAATGAAAGTGTAGTCATACACACAGGAGGTTCTATTTTTGATTATTGCCTTAGAAGAAGCGAAATATAAGCTCATCGCCATGCGCGAAACCTTAAAGGAGCTGGGCTCGGCTCTCCGCATTGAGGAGCAAAGAGCCAAAGCAAAGGAGCTGGAAGAATTGACCTTTGCGCCCGATTTCTGGAACGACGCCCAAAACAGCACCAAAATTCTCCAGGCGGTGAAGCAGACCAAAGACTGCGTGGAGTCTTATGAAGACTTGGTGACCCGTTTGGAGGACGCCATCACGCTGGCAGAAATCGCCATTGAAGAAAACGATGAAAGCTCTGTGGAAGAAGTCGAAAGCGAGCTGGCAGACATTGAAACCAAAGCCGAACAAAAGCGTTTGGAAACCTTGCTTTCCGGCGAATATGATAAGAATAACGCCATTTTGTCTTTCCACCCCGGTGCCGGCGGTACGGAAGCCCAGGACTGGGCGCTGATGCTCTACCGTATGTATTCCCGTTGGGGCGAACGCCACGGCTACAAGGTACAGCTCATTGACTGGCTGGACGGTGAAGAAGCAGGGCTCAAAAGCGCCACTCTCAAAATTGAGGGGCTGAATGCTTACGGTTTTCTGAAAAGTGAAAACGGCGTGCACCGTTTGGTGCGCATTTCTCCCTTTGATGCATCGGGCAGACGCCAGACCTCTTTTGCCTCTGTGGAGGTCATGCCTGAATTTGAAGACGATAACTCCATTGAGCTGCGGGATGAAGACCTGGAAATTACTGCGCACCGCTCCTCGGGCGCAGGCGGACAGCACATTAACAAAACCGACTCCGCCATCCGTATTCTCCACATTCCCACAGGCATTGTGGTGGGATGCCAGACAGAGCGCAGCCAACTGCAAAACAAGGAAACCGCTCTCCATATGCTGAAAAGCAAGTTGATGGAAATCAAAATCAAAGAAAAGCTGGCAAGAATTGAAGATATTAAGGGTGTGAAAACCAATATTGAATGGGGCGCGCAAATCCGTTCTTACGTATTTATGCCCTATACCTTGGCAAAAGATACCCGCACGGGCTTTGAAAACGGGAATATTGGCGCTGTGATGGACGGCGACATTGACGGCTTTATTAACGCCTATCTGAAGATGCTTGCGGCGCAGAAAAACTAATTTTTCTGCATAAAAAACCATCTATCATCCATGCTAAAAACAGTATATGTATTTTGAAAACCGCTTTTTTGGCGGTTTTCATTTTCAGAAAGGACATTTATATATGAATCAAAATCGCAAAGCGGGTGTGCTGATGCACATCTCTACCCTCCCCGGTAACTATTCTATTGGGGGGTTTGGCGAAGAATCCAAGAAATTCGTTGATTTTTTGGCGGAAGGAGGCTTTCAAATCTGGCAGGTTTTACCCTTCTGTCTGCCTGACGGATGCCATTCTCCGTATAGCTCTTACTCCTCTTTTTCCATTAACCCTTGGTTTATTTCCCTGCCCTCTCTCTATGAGGAAGGCCTGCTGACAAATGAAGAACTGCAAGGGGCAGAGCAACACGTTCCCTACACCTGCGAGTTCAAGCGTCTGGAAGAGGACCGTTTTGAACTGCTCAAAAAAGCGGCCTCCCGCGTCAGCGACCGCAAAGCGATTCTGGATTTTCTGGCGGAGAACCCCAGAATTGACACCTTCTGCCGTTTTATGGCGGCAAAATACAAAAACGGTATGCGTAGCTGGCGCGAATGGGAAAGCAGCGACTATGACGAAGAGCTCTATTTCGTTTGGGGCTTTACCCAATACACGGGCATTCGTCAATGGCTGGAAATCAAAGCTTATGCCAATCAAAAAGGCATTGAAATCATTGGTGACATTCCGATTTACGTGGCGTACGACAGCGCAGACGTTTGGGCAAATCCCGATTTGTTTGAGCTGGACGAAGACCTGAGACAGCTGACAGCGGCAGGCTGCCCTCCCGATTTCTTCTCGGAAGACGGACAGTACTGGGGCAATCCTATTTATAATTGGAAGAAAATGAAGGAAGACGGCTTTGCCTTCTGGAAGGAACGTCTTAGCCATATGTTCCGTTTGTTTGACGGCGTAAGACTGGACCACTTCCGCGGTTTTTCCTCCTACTGGTCTATTCCCGCCACCGCCAAAACCGCCAAAGAGGGGCAATGGAAAAAAGGTCCCGGCAGAGCTTTCGTGGACGAAATGAAGAAGCTGGCAAACGGCAGACTGATTATTGCAGAAGACCTGGGAGAGCCTACTCCCGACGTGGAAAAACTGCTGAAATACAGCGGTTTGCCCGGCATGAGAGTGTATCAGTTTGGGTTTGGCGGAGACCCTGCTTCTCCCCACCTGCCCCACAATTACGTGCCCAACTGCGTGGCGTATACGGGCACCCACGACAACGATACCATGCTGGGGTATGTGTGGCGTGTGGACGAAAGTGAACGCCGCCGCGTGGCCGTTTATGCAGGCGAAGAAAACGGCAACCGAGACAGCATCAGCCAGGGCGCCATCCGCGCGCTCTACGCCAGCGTAGCAGACAGAGTGATCTTCCCCATTCAGGATTTGATGGGCTTTGGCAACGATACCCGTTTGAACACTCCCGGTGTGGCAAAGGGCAACTGGGGCTTCCGCATCACCCAAGAGCAACTGGATGCGCTGGATGCGGCGAAGTTTATGGAATACGCCAAGGTGTTTGGCAGATATAAAGAAGAAAAAGAAGAGGGCGAAGAAGAAAAATAATTTCTTTTTGCTCATATATGACAAATAAGCGATAGCATACGTGCTACCGCTTATTTTTTATTTGTAACCATTTTTTGACGATTTTCGCAAAGTGGACGTGATAGGATAAGGAAAAGAAAAGAGGTGAAGGTGTGAAAGCAAAAAACATAGACCTGAGTCTGGGGCATGACGGCAAAAATCTCTATGCCCTTTTCAAAGGAGAAATTGACCACCACACAGCCCAGTATATCCGCGAAGAAATTGATAAGCAGCTTTACCGCTTTCGACCGCCTTTGCTTGTTATGGACATGGGGCAGGTGGGCTTTATGGATTCTTCGGGCATCGGTCTTGTGGTAGGGCGCGTGAAGCTGGCTAAAAAATGGCACGGTGTGGTCCGTGTGGTCAACGTACCGCCACATTTACTGAAGCTCTTTGCGCTGGCAGGTCTGGAACGGCTGTCGGGGCTGAAAATCGAGGGGGCGTAAGCCAAACACATCCGTTCACAGAAACAGAAAAAGCAAAGGAGATACTATGCTCAAAAACAGCAACATTCTAAACGAAATGCAACTGGTGCTTCCCGCCATCAGCCAAAACGAATCCGTTTCCCGCGCTATGATAGGCGCGTTTGTGGCGCAACTGAATCCTACACTTGAGGAATTGGCGGATTTGAAATGCGTTTTGTCCGAAGCGGTGACCAACGGCATCATTCACGCCTACCGCCATCTGACGGGAGAGGCAAGGGGGAATTTATACATACGGGTGAGTTGCTACCGTGATCGGCGGGTCAAAATCGTGGTGCGCGATACAGGATGCGGTATTCCCGATATTAGCGCCGCCAGAGAGCCCCTCTTTACCACCGATCCCGAAAACGAGCGCAGCGGCATGGGTTTCGCGGTGATGGAAAACTTTACCGACAAAATGTCCGTTTCCTCAAAGGTAGGGTGCGGCACCAAGGTCACGCTTTGGAAGCAACTCAAAAATTAGCCCGTTTGGTTGGGTGAAAAAATGAGCGAAAACAAGAAATTTGACAAAAACCCCCTCCTTCTTTCCCGTTCAAGAGAGGGCGACGAGTTGGCAACGGAAGAATTGATGCAGTATAATGCAGGGCTGGTGACCAGCATTGCATCCCGCTTTTTGGGGCGAGGCACAGACATGGAAGACTTGATGCAGATTGGGAATATCGGACTGCTGAAAGCCATTCGCACCTTTGATCCCAAAAGAGAATGCGCCTTTTCGACCTATGCTGTGCCGCTGATTTTCGGAGAAATCCGCCGTTTTCTGCGGGATGACGGCCCCATCAAGGTGCCGCGGGGGCAAAAGCGGCTGGGCGCCATCATTATGGCGGAAAGAGAGAAGGCCTTAGCCAAAGGAGAAGAGCTGACGGTAGAAGAATTGGCAGAGCGTTGCGGCATCTCCCCGCCCGAAGCGGCGGCGGCCATGGAAGCCACCATGCCCATTTGCTCTCTGTCCGACTTTCTCTTTGGGGGCGAGGAAGGGCCTACGGTGGAAAGCGCCCTTAGCGATGACGAGGAGGCAGAACGGAATCTCAACCGTCTTGCGCTGTCTGCCGCTCTGGACAAATTACCCGATATGCGCAGGCAAATTATTTTGCTCAGGTATTACCAGGATCTGAGCCAACAGCAAACCGCCGAGCGGCTGGGGCTGACGCAGGTGAAGGTATCCCGTGAGGAAAAGAAAATTCTGGCATTTTTGGCCAAAGAATTGGCGTAAATGCCGTTCCCAAAAAGTACCCCTTATCCTATTTTTGTATTTTGGTTATTTTTATATGAACAAAATGTTAACAATAGAGGAAAATACTTGCAATTTATAGGGGAATGGGGTACAATATTTTAGCACTCAAAAGACAAGAGTGCCAAAAACACAGATTGATAAATAATGGAGGCATACATCGCATGACACTCAAACCCTTGGCAGACCGCGTGGTTGTGAAGGCCACCGAAATGGAAGAAACCACCAAATCCGGCCTGATTTTGCCCGGTTCTGCAAAAGAAAAGCCCCAAGTGGCAGAAGTTGTAGCCGTTGGTCCCGGTGGGACGGTTGACGGCAAGGAAGTGACCATGGTCGTAAAAGTAGGCGACAAGGTCATCACCAGTAAATACGCAGGTACGGAAGTCAAATGTGACGGCGTGGAATACAGCATCGTCAAGCAAAGCGACATTCTGGCAATTGTGGAATAAAAAAGGAGAATACACATGGCAAAACAGATTTTATACGGCATCGAAGCCCGCAACGCACTTCTGGCAGGCATTGATAAACTGGCAAATACCGTAAAGATCACCTTGGGGCCTAAGGGTCGCAACGTGGTGCTTGACAAAAAGTACGGCGCACCTCTCATCACCAACGACGGTGTGACCATTGCCAAAGAAATTGAACTGGAAGCACCCGAAGAAAACATGGGCGCACAGCTGGTACGCGAGGTAGCGACCAAAACCAACGACGCGGCAGGCGACGGCACCACCACCGCTACCCTTTTGGCGCAGGTGATGATCCGCGAGGGTATGAAGAACGTGACCGCAGGCGCCAATCCTATGGTGCTTCGCAAAGGGATTGCAAAGGCTGTTGACGCGGCTGTGGCTTCCCTTCGCGCGCATTCCAAGAAAGTCAACGGTACCGAAGACATCACCCGCGTTGGTACCATCTCCGCAGGTGACGAAGTGGTCGGTAACCTGATTGCCGACGCTATGGAAAAAGTGACCGCAGACGGCGTAATCACCATTGAAGAATCCAAATCCGCTGAAACTTACAGCGAAGTGGTGGAAGGTATGCAGTTTGACCGCGGTTACCTTTCCCCCTACATGGCAACGGACACCGACAAAATGGAGTCTGTGCTGGATGATCCCTTCATTCTGATTACCGACAAGAAGATCGGCAACATTCAAGAACTCTTGCCCCTTCTGGAACAGTTGGTACAAACCGGTAAAAAACTGCTCATCATTGCAGAAGACGTGGAAGGCGAAGCCCTGACCACTCTGGTGCTCAACAAACTGCGCGGTGTGTTCACCTGCGTGGCAGTCAAAGCTCCCGGCTTTGGCGACAGAAGAAAAGAAATGCTCCGCGACATTGCCGCGCTCACAGGCGGCACTGTGATTACCGAAGAGCTGGGCCTTGAACTGAAAGAAGCCACTCTGCCTATGCTGGGTCGCGCCCGTCAGGTGAAGGTCA
>JAZOBX010000011.1:0-5262 GCA_045596205.1 Eubacteriales bacterium
GGAGAGCTGACCTGGGATGCGCTGTATAACGCCTATCTGGGGTTTGTGGCAAGTATTCCGCTGGTGTACCAGGAGGGAGTGACCCTTCCCTTCCCGGGGATCATTCTGAAGGTGGGCTCCGAGGGGGAAGACGTACGGGTGCTTCAAAACTATCTGAACTATATTGGGAGAACCTATCCAAGTATCCCCACCGTAAGCGTGACGGGATTTTTCGGTACGGCAACAGCGGCGGCGGTGAACGCCTTTACAGAGCAATTTGGGATTACTGCCAATCCTTCCACGGTCAACAGTGTGGTATGGGATGCCATCACGGACGTCTATGAAGATCTGTTTGTGGGGAGTCAGGCGGCAGAGGGGCAATTCCCAGGCTATACGATAGGAGAATAGCGTGAACATTTAATTCTGTTTTGTTTTTTACTGTGGGGGGTTCACGCACAAATTTTTGCGATTTGGAGCCTTCATCCAAATCGCCGTGCAAGCACGGTTTCAAAAATTCATTGAACATTTGCACAGTCGCCTATCGGCGACAGAATGGAGATGATTATGCAAATTGACAATAAAAAACAGGCGGTGTATGCCGTCCAGACCTTTCTCTATGAATTGGGGCTGAGCCGCGACTGGCTACCGTCGGTGTATCCCAATGGGGAATACGGCGAGGTGACAAGAGAGGCGGTAAGGCAGTTTCAGACCCGCTATGACCTTCCCGTTACAGGCACAGTAGACGGCTTGACCTGGACTTTGCTCTACGGCGCGTATCGGGAGAGCAAGGACAGGCGGGAGACGGCTTCCATCCCTGCTCTGCCCGAAGGAGACTTTCCGCTAAGGGTAGGCTCAAGGGGGTATGGGGTGATTTTGCTTCGCGCCACCTTAAACGAGCTATCGGCTTATTATCCCGCTCTGCCGCGCCTCATGCCGTCTTCTCTTTACCAATACAGCACCGCCAACGCGGTACGGAAGCTGGAAGGGATTTACCGTTTGGAGGAAACGGGGGAAGTCAGCGTGGCACTCTGGAACAGAATTTTTGCAGATCTGGCGTCAAAACAACGAGCAGACAGCCAACGGAGTACATAAAAACAAGGAACGGTGGGGCTTTTTTCAGCCGTTTTGCAGGACTTTTGCCTTTGGCTGACATGAACGGATGATTTTTGGATACAATGGTAGTAAGAACAGTCACGGAAAAGAGGAAAGGCAAAAATGGTAAGCCGTTTTACACAAAAAGCACAAAAAGCCTTAGAATACGCCATGGCCATGGCATCCCAAATGGGACACACCTATATTGGAAGTGAGCATATTTTACTGGGGTTATCGGCAGACCCCGATGCCACGGCGGCAAAGCTGCTGGAAAGCAAAGGGGTAAGGATGCACCAGATTGAAGAAAGCATTGCGGAGTGCGACGGCATCGGCGCAAAAACAAGACTTACGCCTTTGGATATGACACCGCGCACCAGACACATTATTGAAGCCTCCTCCACCCTCGCCGCCCGCGCAGGAGACAAACAAATCGGAACAGAGCATTTGCTTCTTGCCATGCTGGGGGAAAGCAACTGTGTGGCGGTGCAGTTGCTTTTGGGAATGTCGGTGAGCATCAGTGAGCTTCGCTCCGACACCCTTTCCCTGCTGACGTCGGGGGAAAACGGTTTTGAAGACAGCAAAAAGCCCCAAAAGAAGCCGCAGGAAAAAGCCACGACGCCACTCAAAGATATGCCCAGCCTAAGCCACTACGGCAGAGACCTGACCGCCCAGGCAAAGGAGGGGAAAATTGACCCCATCATCGGCAGAGACAAGGAGACGGCAAGGCTGATTCAGATTCTTTGCCGCAGGCAAAAAAACAACCCCTGCCTCATCGGTGAGCCCGGGGTGGGCAAAACGGCGGTGGTGGAAGGGCTGGCGCAAAGGATTGCAGAGGGGCGAGTACCTGCCATTTTGCGGGACAAAATGATTGTGACGCTGGATATCTCCTCTATGATTGCAGGGGCAAAATACAGAGGGGAATTTGAAGACCGCATGAAAAACGTGATGGAGGAAGTGCGAAAAAATCCTGCCATTGTGCTGTTTATAGATGAAATCCACACCATTGTGGGCGCAGGGGCGGCGGAAGGCGCTGTGGATGCAGCAAATATTTTAAAGCCCGCCCTTGCCAGAGGGGAAATACAGGTGATTGGCGCTACCACCACTCCCGAATACCGCAAACACATTGAAAAGGATGCGGCGTTAGAGCGGCGTTTTCAGTCTGTGACGGTGGGAGAGCCGACCCCAAATGAAACCAAGCTGATTTTGCAGGGGCTAAAAGAAAAATACGAAAAGCACCACCGTCTGACCATCAGCGACGGGGCTATTGATGCGGCGGTGAAGCTGTCTTGCCGCTATATCAGTGACCGATTTTTGCCCGATAAAGCCATTGATTTATTGGACGAAGCGGCGGCAAAATTACGAATTTTAGACTGTACCTCCCCCGAAAACCTCCAATCTCTTGAGGAAGAGCTGGAATCTACCCGCAAGAAAAAAGAGGCGGCGGTGATGGCGCAGAAGTTTGAAGCGGCGGCAAAACTGCGAGACAAGGAAAAAAGCCTCAAAGCCAAAATCGACACCGAAAAGGAAGGCTGGCAAAAGCAAAGCGAGGGGCGCACCTTGGTGCTACAGGCAGAGGACATTGCCGACGTGGTGACCCTTTGGACGGGCATCCCCGTGCAAAAGCTGGCAGAGGAAGAGCATCAGCGTCTGGCAGAGTTGCCAAAGCTTCTGAAAGCGAAAGTGATCGGGCAAGACGAGGCGGTAGAAAAATTGGCGAAAGCCATACAAAGGGGGAGAATCGGGCTGAAGGACCCCATGCGCCCCATTGGTTCGTTTTTGTTTTTAGGCCCTACGGGGGTAGGCAAAACCGAGCTTTGCAAGGTGCTGGCAGACGTGATGTTTGGTTCTCCTTCTGCCATGATTCGCCTGGACATGAGCGAATATATGGAAAAGCACAGCGCTTCAAAGCTGATCGGCTCGCCTCCCGGGTACGTGGGATTTGAAGAAGGGGGGCAGCTGACCGAGCGCATCCGCAGAAAGCCCTATTCGGTATTGCTCTTTGACGAGATTGAAAAGGCGCATCCCGACGTGTTTAATATTCTGCTCCAGATTTTGGAGGACGGTATGCTGACCGACTCTCAGGGGAGACGGGTGGATTTCAAAAATACGGTGATCATTATGACCTCCAACGTGGGTGCGGACAAAATTTCTGCCGCTCGCCCCCTTGGTTTTGCCACAGAGGCCACTCCCAAAGCAGAACAGCGAGAGGCGGCGGCATGGGCACAGGAGGCACTGAAAAAGACCTTCCGCCCCGAATTTCTCAACCGATTGGATGAAATCATCGTGTTTTCCAAGCTGACGGACGAACACATCAGTCAAATTGCCAAGCTGATGCTGGAGGAGGTCAAAAAGCGGGCGGCAGACCTGGGCATTTCTCTTACTTTTACGAAAGAGGTGATTGCTCACCTTGCCAAGGTGGGCTTTGATCCCCTCTACGGGGCAAGACCCTTGCGCAGAGCCATGATGCACCTGATAGAAGACGGTCTTTCGCTGAAAATTTTGGAAGGGGAAATTGGCGCGGGAGACAATGTGGAAGTGGACCTCCGAGACGGAAGTATTGCCTTTATAGCGGTAGAAAGCCCAAAAAGCAATGACGAAAATGCCGCAAAAAAGCACCCTAAAGCAGGCCAAAACGAAGAAAATATCTAAAAACCCCTATGTTTATCATAAAAAAAGAGAGCAAGGATAGAAAATTCTATTCTTGCTCTTTTAGGTTGCTTTAGGCTTCTTCGGTGAGGATCACCAAACGGCAGTTGATGGAGGCGAAGCCGTCGCGAGAGAAGTCAATGCCTCTCTCCATATAGAAAGTACCACTGTGGACGGTGCCCGTGTAGCTGTTTTTGTACTGCTTTTCAGGATCAAGTCCGCGGAGACGGACCACGCGGAATTGGGCGTGCTCCTTGCGGTAGTTCATCAGAATCAAAAGAGAGGCGGTTTGGTCTTTTGAAACGGACTGCATACACATCAGGTTTCCTTCGTTTGGGGAGAGCAGATGGTAGAGAGTGCCGTTTCCGATGACGGATTGGTGGTATTTACAGTAGATTTCCGCAATTTCACGAAGCTCTTCCTGCTCGGAGGCGGTAAGAATATTGGGGTTCATTTCGTAGCCGTAGGTGCCAAACAGCGCCAGGATGGCTTTGGTTTTATAGGAAGACACCTTGCTGTCGTTGACGTGGGCGCCGATGGTGGAGAGAGGATAGCCAAGGGAGGTGTTATACTGAATGGCAATGCGCTGGGAGGGGTCGGACTCGTCGCTGGTCCAGATCTGGGGGCAGAAATAGAGAGTGCCAAGGTCAAATCTGCCGCCGCCCGAGGAACAGCCTTCAAACATAATATCGGGATACTCGCGGGTGAGTCTGCCGATGAGGTCGTAGTAGCCCAGCATCATGCGATGGTAGATTTCGCCCTGTCTGTCGGCGGGATAATGGCGGGAAAAATGCTCGTTGACCACGCGGTTATAGTCCCATTTGATATAACTGACGGGATACTCTTCTAAAAACGCCTTCATTTGGGCGTAGATATTGTCTACCACCTCTTTGGCGGAGAAGTCCAGATGGAGCTGGTGGCGGTGGAGAGACAGCTCTGCGGCGTCGGGCTCACCCGGCACGTAGTCGGGGTGGGCGGCGTAGAGGTCGCTTACGGGGTTGACCATTTCGGGCTCAAACCAAATGCCGAACTTGATGCCTTTTTCCTTGCAATGGGCCATGATTTTGTGGAGGTCTACCTTTTGGCGGTTGACGTACCAGTCGCCAAGACCCAGTCTGTCGCTATTGCGAGCGCCAAACCAACCGTCGTCCAACACAAACAGCTCGGTGCCGATTTTGATGGCATCGTCAATATAGGAAATGACGCTTTCGGTGTTGAAATGAAAAGAACAGCCTTCCCAGGAATTGAACAGTACGGGCTTGTAGGCTTTATCGTGGCGGTAGGTGATGAGATGCTCACGGATAAAGTGATGGAAGGCTTGGGACATACCGTCGATGCCCTCTGCAGAGTAGGCAATAACGGCCTGGGGTGTTTCAAAGGTTTCCCCCGACTGCAGCTTCCAGCAGAAGTCCTCGTCATTGATACCGTAGGTAATATGGAGCTGGCGGTCACGGTTAACGAAGGTGCGGAATTTGAAGTTACTGCTGTAAATCAGATTAAAGCCGATGACTTCGCCGCGGTCGTTTGTGGCTTTATGCTCAAGTC
>JAZOBX010000012.1:0-4047 GCA_045596205.1 Eubacteriales bacterium
GCAATGACGGCAACGAATACAAGGTCATCACGCAGATTTTCCTTTATAAATTTCTGAATGACAAATTCGGCTATGAGATCAAAAAGAAAAACAAACAGATCCGTGAAGCGGAAAAGTGGGAAACCGCCTATGCTGCTATGACTGAAGATGACAGGCTTGATCTGTTGGATTCGCTTTCGCCTGATATTCTGCGCCTGAATCCTGAACACACCATCTCTTTCCTGTGGAACCAACAGGCAAAGGGAGATTTCGATGTGATCTTTGACGCAACGATGACCGACATTGCAGACAAGAACATTGATATCTTCTCCACCGTCACGTTCAACAACACCAGAATTCCCCTGTTTGAAAAGCTGACCAACTTTGTAACCGATGACGCGCAACGCGCACCATTCGCCCGCGCTCTGGTGGATAAGCTGGTCAAATTCTCTTTTGAAGACGCTTTCGGGAAGAGCTATGATTTCTTCGCTGGAATCTTTGAATACCTGATTAAAGACTACAACACCAACGGCGGCGGCGTGTACGCGGAATACTACACACCCCATGCGATTGCCGTTATCATGGCGCGGCTACTGGTGGGCGAAGGGCAAGACCTGCACAACATCGAATGCTATGATCCTGCCGCTGGCACAGGCACGCTATTGATGGCGCTTGGTCATCAGGTAGGTGAAGACCGCTGTACCATTTTCGCGCAAGACCGCTCCCAAAAGAGTAACAAAATGCTGAAGCTGAACCTGATCCTGAACGGTTTGGTTTCTTCTCTGGATCATGCGGTGCAGGGCGACACACTGACCGATCCTTACCACAAAAGCGATGATGGGCAGAGCTTGCGACAATTTGACTATGTTGTCTGCAACCCACCTTTCAAACTTGATTTTGAGGAAACCAGAGAAACGATTGCAGCGATGAAAGCAAGATTCTGGGCAGGTGTTCCCAAAGTGCCTGCTAAAGAAAAAAAGAAAATGCCCATCTATACTTGCTTCATTCAACATGTGCTGAATTCCCTGAAAGAAAAAGGAAAGGGCGCGATTGTGTTACCGACAGGTTTTCTGACAGCCAAGAGTGGCGTGGAAGGAAAAATTATAAAGCACATCATTGAAAGCCGTATTGTGTATGGTGTAATTAGTATGCCGTCCAACGTCTTTGCAAACACAGGTACAAACGTCTCAGTAGTATTTTTCGATAATTCCCAAACGGCTAATCAGGTTATCTTGATTGATGCTTCAAAGCTTGGTGAAGAATATCAGGAAGGAAACAATAAGAAGGTTCGTCTTAGACCCGAAGAAATTGATCTGATTGTAGATACATTCTCTAAACAAAAAACCATTGATGCGTTTTCGGTGGCAGTAAGGTATGAGAAGCATGAAGATGGAAAGTACACATTACAGAACAAACGATATTCCCTCTCGGCAGGTGAGTATTTTGAAGTAAAAATTGAGCATGTTGATATTACAGCGGAACAGTTTTCCCAAAAGATGAGTGATTATAAGGCAAGCCTGAAAGAAAAATTCCAACGAGGGCATGAGTTAGAGACGAGTATTATAGACCAGATTGGAGAACTGTTCTATGAATAAAGTCAGAATGGGAGACATACTTCAACTTCATCGTGGATATGATCTGCCTGAAGCCAAAAGAGAAGAAGGAACGGTGCCTATAATTAGTTCATCAGGTTTTTCTGGTTGGCATAATCAATACAAATGTTGTGGCCCAAATGTAATAACTGGACGATATGGCACTATCGGGGAAGTGTTTTATTACGATGGAAATTGTTGGCCACTGAATACAGCCTTATATGTTAGTGATTTCAAGGGGAATAATCCGAAGTATATCTATTATCTCCTGAAACATGTCTTAAAAATTGATGGGAAAGATAAAAGCACTGTTCCTGGGGTTGATAGAAATGTGCTGCATGAAATGAAAATACCTTTTTGTGCAGATACAGAAATTCAAGCCAAAACTATTGCAGTTTTAGAAAGTATTGATTCAAAACTTAAAAACAATAATGAAATATGCTCCGATCTTGAATCCATGGCAAAACTGCTCTATGACTATTGGTTTGTGCAGTTTGATTTTCCTGATGAAAACGGCAAGCCCTACAAATCCAGCGGCGGGAAAATGGTCTGGAATGAGGAATTGAAGAGGGAAATTCCTGAAGGATGGGAAGTGACTTCGCTTGGTGCATTGTGTTCTTTTATGAATGGAATCAATTACGACAAAAATATCGTTGGTGATAAAAAATATCGTATCGTGAATGTTCGCAATATCACCGCAAGCACGCTACTGTTAGATGATACTGATTTTGATGATATCACCTTGAAATCTGCACAAGCTGATCGATACATAATCAAAGAAAATGATATCCTTATTGCAAGAAGTGGCGTTCCTGGCACTACTCGTCTTTTGTTGAATAGTGACAATAACACGATTTTCTGTGGATTTATTATTCGTTGTAAGCCTCATCATCCCGCACATAGGCTTTATCTGACTTATCAATTAAAGCAACTGGAAGGGACAGGCGCAACTACAACAGGAGGTTCAATTCTGCAAAATGTAAGCCAAGACACTTTGTCAAGGGTATTGGTTTTAGTGCCATCTATAAGCATCATTGAGCAATTTAATACGCAATTAACAAGTATGCTGGATGTGATGCAAAACTGTATAGAAGAAAACCAGCAGTTAGCAACTCTTCGTGATTTTCTACTTCCCATGCTTATGAACGGGCAAGTGAAGGTACAAGAAAACCCGTTTGAACTACAACAGAGAAAGGCGTGATTGAGGTATGGCAAAGCGGAACATGGTACAATACAACCTGGTCAAGAATTCCATTTCCGCATATTTCGCGGCAATAGAGATTCACAACAAACCGAATATTGCCTATCGTTATGAAACTGTCACGCTCTTGATGGTCAATGCCTGGGAACTGGCGCTGAAAGCCTATGTAAGGAAATATATCAAAAATCGATCTATCTATGTAGATGATAAGCACACCATCGGATTTGATAAAGCCTTAGATCATGTGACTATTCATCGCAATGGGATCGAAAAGAACAGCTTTACCGCAATAAAAGAAAACCTGCTGAAGCTGGAAGAATACCGCAACCTGACCGCCCATCTGTACTGTGATAAGATCGAGCCTTATATTTTCATGCTGGTGGCGCGGGCAGCGTTAAACTATGTGGAATTCATCAAAGCCTATTTCAATAAAGATATTATGGCAGATGAAGGGCTGTTCATCATGCCGCTTGGCTTTAAGCTGCCGTTTCGTCCAGCGGATTTCCTATCAAACAATGTGGCAAAATACGCTGCGTCACCAGAAGCAAAAACGTTTATAAAGAGCATTGTCGATGTCATCCAAGATTTGAACGATTCTGGTATTCAGGATTCGATTGTGCTTGGATTCGATATCTATTTGGAGAGCGCGAAAAAAGAAAAAAACAGCGATCTTCTTGCGGCAATCACAACGGCAGACCAAGCAGACGCAACATTCACCAAAAGAACAAAAGTTCAGTTTTCCAAAGACGCAAGCCAGAAAGTTCAGATCAGCGATGATGAATATAAGCAACTGTTCCCCTATGATTATGATGCTCTTGTAAAATGGTGCAGAGAGAATATCGCAAATTTCAAACAAAATCAGCGGTTCAATGACGCAAAGAAAAAGATGGAAAAGGACGCAAACTGTGTTCATGTCAGGAAGCTGGATAATGATAATCCCAAATCACCAGCGAAAAAGTATTATTCGGAACAAGCTTTCCAGAAGATCAAAGAGTATTATGAACAGGCGTAGTTTTGAGGATTTACGGAAATTATTGATTTGAACGAAACGAGGTTTTACGATGAGCGCTAACTATGGAAGCTTTTGTACTTGGGTTATCACCCTTGAAAACGGAAAAGAAATACGATGGGAAGGAGATCAAGAAGGTTGTGCCTTATTTGATTCTATCCCTTCAAATGCAAGGAAAGCTCTAAAAAACACGCGCTCTGTAAATGAACTTCTTGGTTTCATAACAGAATGTTACAATGATCCAGAAAGTCGGAGGCCAAGCGGTC
>JAZOBX010000013.1:0-2286 GCA_045596205.1 Eubacteriales bacterium
CCCCAGTACCGTATCTTTTACCGCATCCAGCAAGGGCTGATACCAACCGCCCGAGAGAAAACGGTTGCGGGCGCGAATCATTTCCCCGTTGTCACCGTGACCGCGGCTGTCCTTGGAGAGCAACAGATTTACATAGCCCGAAGAGGAGCGGTCAAAGGAGTGTTTTGCGGGGCAGAGGAAGGTTTTTTCCGTTTTGGTAAGCGGCGCGCCGCAAATGGGGCAAGCAAACTGACAGGTCATGGACAGGCATTCCTTTCAACGAAGTACATTTATTATAATCTATGTGTCGCAAATTTTTCAAAATGCAAAATTTGCGGGTATGCCATCGGCATACCTACGAAAATCCAACGGATTTTCGTACATCTCTTGAAATATAGTCGTTCGTGCTTGCTGGCAAGCCGACAGCACGAACCTCGTATATTATATGACATATTCCGAAAAAAAGCAAGAACAATCATTTGAAGATTTGGAGAAAAACATGGAAACAAAAGGCCGCGTTATGGGCATCGACTACGGAGACACCCGCACGGGCACAGCCCTGTCTGACCCCGGCCGCTTTTTGTCCAGCGCGCTTTCCTGCATTAGGGGTGGGATGCGCGGTGTGGCAGAAGAGGTGGTAAGGCTGGCGAAGGCGCATCAGGTGACCCAGATCGTGGTGGGTCTTCCGAAAAATATGGACGGCAGCGAAGGCTTTCGGGCAGAGAGGGTGAAGGCGTTTTGCGAGATGCTTGGCACCATGACAGACATTCCCGTTGACCTTTACGATGAGCGTTTGTCTACGGTGGAAGCCCATCGCATGATGGACATGACCGCCACATTCGGCAAAAAAAGAAAAGAAAACATCGACAACCTCTCTGCGCAAATCATTTTGCAGGACTGGTTAGACCGTCAAAAAAGCATAGGTAAATAAAGAAGGACCAAATATGGAAGAACGGGATTTGACACAAAATATACCAGACGTCTCTCAAAAAAGAAAACAAACCGCCGCCAAAATAGGACTTTGGGGTATAGTGCTTTTGCTGACCCTTTGCTGTTCACTTCTGGCAGGTTGCCTGGGGGTATTTGTGGGGCTGAAGATGTATGACCAAAGTCTGACGCTGGACAGCATCATTGCTTCCCTTAAAGCCAACAGCAAAGACACACTCCCAAGCGGACAGATCGCAGAGGTTGCCACCATGACGCTGGACAGCGTGGTGACGGTATACGGCTTTTATGAAGAAGGGGTGGTATCCAGCGTATCCAGCGGTGTGGTCATCGCCAAGACCGACGACGCCGCAGGCTACTATATTGCCACTTGCTGTCACGGTGTGGACGGCTTTCCCCTTTTGTCTGTTGGCACCGCTAAAGGTGACCGCTACACGGCTGAGGTGGTAGGCATTGACTTCCGCACGGATATTGCTTTACTAAAGGTAAGAGCAAATGATCTGAAGGTGGCGAAAGCAAGAGAGGGCGCGCCTTATCTGGGAGAAACGATTATTGCCCATGGCAATCCCCTTGGCAACGTGGGGATCTCCACTTCCTTCGGAATCGTGAGCCAGGTGGAAGCCAAGGCGGTGATTGGCGGCGCAGAACAAACCCTCATCAAAGTGGATATGGCGCTCAACCACGGCAACTCAGGCGGGGGCGTATTTGACATGGAAGGCAACCTGATTGGCATTGCCAGCGCAAAGGTGGCGGAGCATGAGGGGGTGATGGTGGAAGGTGTGGGATATGCGATTCCCTCTTCCATCCTTTACAGTGTCATTTCCGACCTAAAGACCAGGGGGTTTGTGGATAATCGCCCGTATTTGGGCATTTATTTACAGGATGCAACTGCCGCAGACAGCCAATTGGTCATCCAAAGCACTATAAAGGATTTGGGGCTAAAAGAAGGTGACACCATTGAAAGCATCAAATCCGGTGACCTGGACAGCCTTGTGGCAAACTTTGGAAAAGAGCAAAAGCTTACCCACGCGGCGGCGCTGTCTAAGCTGAAACAGTTTATTGTAAATGCCCAAGAGGGAGACAAGGTGGTGCTGACGGTCAATCGCGACGGCTATATCCGACACGCGACCATCACGGTGCAGATGACCAAAGATATTTGCCCTGACGTATAAAATCAGCTTTTTTCAAACAAGCGACCGAGATAAGTCTATATAAGCAAAAAGAGAGAACGAAAATTGTTCTCTCTTTTCTATTAGGCGATATATTCACTTGTGAAATACATCCTCACAAGTGAATGCGATATAACCTCGCTACACTCGGTAGCGATATACCTCGCTATGCTCGGTGCGATATGATATAAAT
>JAZOBX010000014.1:0-6179 GCA_045596205.1 Eubacteriales bacterium
AAGCTGGCGGAGCCAAACACCTCGCGGATGGCACCCATGGCGCAGAGTGCCAGCGTAAAGCCGAGACCCATACCCACGCCGTCTATGGCAGACAGCAACACGTTGTTTTTGCTGGCAAACATTTCAGCTCTGCCCAAAATAATACAGTTCACAACGATAAGGGGCAAAAATACGCCAAGACTTTCATAAAGGGTTTCAAACTTGGCATGCACGATCATTTCCACAATGGTCACAAAGCCCGCAATCACCACGATATAGCAAGGAATACGCACGTTATCGGGAATGACACGGCGGAGCAGGGAGATAATCACGTTGGAGCAAATGAGAACGATCATGGCGGCAATGCCCATACCGAACGCATCGGTGACGCTTCGGGTAGTGGCAAGGGTGGGGCAGGTGCCCAGCACCAGAACCAGAACGGGATTTTCTTTGATGATACCGCTCAGCAGAACGGAGAGACATTTGTTGTTTTTCATCACTGGCTCACCTCCTCAAGAATCTTCACCGCATTCAGCGCGTCTTTAATGGCACCAAGATAGCCGCCCACGGTCAGAGGAGCGGTGGGGGTGACGGTGGTGTCCACACCGTCAATGGTATCCAGTGTGAATCCAGGCACGCGTTCACTCATGGTCACTTCTGCGCCGTTGGTTTCGCCGCCGCTGATATATTTGGCGCCGGTGATCACGCCGTTTCCGTCAATACCGCACATAATGGTCATGCCTGCGGCATAGCCCTTGGTGACCAGCTTGAAGACGTAACCGCCGTTGGAAGCGGCATACACCTCTTTGACTGTAGCAGGCAAGTTTTTATCTTTGATATCTACTTTCGTAAAGTTGCCGCCGTCGGCATACACCTCTTGCAAGCTTTCCCGCACCTTTGCCACCTCGTTTTCGGCAATTATGGGAGCAGTAATGGCATTGGTCAGCGCCAAAGCAACAGCAACCACGGCGCAAATGCAAACGAGAACCAAAACGCTTTTTACTTGTTGTTTCATGCTTTTTGTCCTCCAAATACTTTATGTGCCGTCCATTGTTCAATGTAGGGGGTGAGAAGATTCATAAACAGAATCGCAAAGGAAACGCCTTCGGGATAGTTGCCGAAATAGCGGATCACGAAGGTGAGCAGACCGCAACCCAGACCAAACACGACCTTGCCCCAAGGAGTGGCAGGGGAGGTTACGTAGTCGGTAGCCATGAAGATGGCACCGAGGAGCAGACCGCCCGACAGGGTGAAGGCGAGAGCAGTTTCCACATGAAAGCCTTCCATGAGAAGGGAGAATACAAACACACTACCTATGTAGACAATGGGAATATGCCAGGTGATCACGTCGCGGATCAGCAGATAGAGAAAACCGAGAAGCAGAGCGATCACGCAGGTTTCACCGATGGCACCGCCCGTTGTCCCCAGCAAAAGATGGAGAAAATCGGGGGTTTTCCCTGCCGCCAGCTGGGTAAGAGGAGTGGCGGAAGAAACGGTATCCACAATGGTGGGCTTGGACTGCACGATCATGCTGCCAAAGGAGATCAGCATAAACACGCGGGCCGCCATAGCAGGGTTTACGAAATTGCGACCGATACCGCCAAACAAACCCTTGACCAGCACGATGGCAAACAGCGAGCCGACCGCACATTGCCACAGAGGAATCCCTGCGGGCATATTCAACGCCAACAGCATACCCGTCACCGCCGCAGACAGGTCAGAGACGGTCTGGTCTTTTCTGATGGCCAGGTTATAAAGGGCTTCAAAGCCCACACAGCAGATCACGCAAACCGCCACCACCAGAAGGGAGCGCAAACCGAAGATTACCGTACCTGCAACCATGGCAGGGGTGAGGGCGATCAGTACGTCGCGCATAATGCCTTGGGTGGATTTGCCGCTGTGGATATGGGGAGAGGCAGACAAATGCAGCATGTTTTCCATTATTTAGACGCCTCCTTTTTTCTTTCTTCTCTAAGCAATTCTTTTGCCAAACGGTTGGTTTGCACCAAAGGACGGTTGGCGGGGCAGGTGAAACTACAGCAGCCGCAGAGCATACAGGTGTCCACCGACAGCTTTTTCAGCTGCTCCACGTCCTTTTTCTTATACGCCGCCAGAATCTGCGCAGGGGCAAGACCGAAGGGGCAGGTGTTGGTGCAGGCACCGCAACGGATGCAGGCGGTGGTTTTGGGTAGCTTGGCTTCCTTTTTGGTCAGCGCCAGCAGGGCGTTGCTGTTTTTCATCACAGGTAAAGACAGATACGGGACGGTGATGCCCATCATAGGTCCGCCGTAAATGACCTTTTCGGGCTCCTCCGTAAAGCCGCCGCAAAAGGCGAATACGTCCTCTGCGGGTACGCCCACGGGAACGATGAGATTTTGGGGCTCTTTCACAGCGCCGCCGTCCACGGTAATGCACTTTTTCACCAGCGGCATACCTGTTTTCAGATATTCACCGATGGCTGCCACAGTGGTGCAGTTCATCACCGCGCAACCTACGCTGATAGGCAGCTTGCCCGTTTCAATCACCTTGCCTGTGGTATGGTACACCAGTACCTTTTCGCCGCCTTGGGGATAGCGGGCAGGCAAAACTTTTACCTCCGCGCCCTCTATTTTTTGCGCAAGAGCGGTCATGGCTTTGATAGCGGCGGTGTTGTCTGCCTCCAGACCGATGATGATGCGAGGAATGGAATAGTATGTTTTGATCTGGCGAAGGGCGTATTCCATATCGTCCGCGCGCTCCGTCATGGTTACGGTATCGCTGGTGATGTAAGGCTCGCACTCCGCGCCGTTGATGATGAGGTCCTCAATGGCGTCGGCGGAAACGTCCAGCTTCACGTGGGTGGGGAATCCCGCACCGCCAAGACCGATCACACCGCTGTCCAAAACGGCGCGCACCAGGTCTTCTCTGCTCTCCACTTTTGGGGGAGCAAGGGTGGGGTCAGGGGTCATTTCGCCGTCGGAGGCAATCACGATGGCTTGGCCTTTTTGACCGTTGCTTAAAAGAATATCGGAGACAGCTTTCACAGTACCCGACACGCTGGCATGAACAGGCACGGATACTTTTCCCGTGCTTTCCGCAATTTTCGTGCCAACCTGTACGGTATCGCCTGCCTTCACGATGGGGGTAGCAGGGGCGCCAATGTGCATACCCATGGGAATGGTCACGGTTTTGATCTCCTGCATCACAGCGGGAGATTGCCCTTGGGTGTGCTTTCTTTTGGGCGGATGAACGCCGCGAGAGAAAAGGGACATTTTTTGTTCCTTCCTTTCTGTTTTTTGCTACTTTGTAAGATAAATAATATAGTTAAATATTAATTGCGCCTAATCATTGTACTATACTTTTTGCGTTTTGTCAATAATGCAATGCATTTTCCCACAATTTACTGGAATTTTGTCCATTTTGCAACAAGATCGTTGGCTTAGCGGCGTTTCCTTCTCTCATTTTCGTTGACAAACGGCAAATTTCGTTGTATAATGGAGGCGAAAACACACAGCAGGAGTATGAAATATGCTTGAAACCAATATTTTAGACCGCTTGATTGAAACCGTTTTGCCCTATATGATTTCCACGCTGGAAATTATCGGCATTGTGGTGGTATTCTGGTCCACCATGCACACCATCTGGCAATGCATTCAGAACGCCCTTCTCAAAAAGAAATTCGACCTGCAAATGAACCTTGCCAACGGCCTTGCAATGGGGCTGGAATTTAAAATGGCGGCAGAAATCCTGCGCACCGTCCTCATCCAGAGTCTGGACGAGCTGTATATGCTGGGAGCGGTGATTTTGCTCCGCGCTCTGCTCAGCTTACTGATCCACTACGAGATCCGCTTCAAAAAGAAGGAAAAGCAGGAATCCGAAAAAGCCGAAACAGAAAAACCCGAAAAAACGGAAAATAAAGCGTAAGTCTGCGATTTATAGAAGCGCAGTGCAAATCGCCCATACTTTCGCAAATCACCGAATGCATACGAATGCGTCTTAAAAACGCTTACCAAAAACCGTACATGAAAAAACGGTGCCGCAGGGCACCGTTTTTTGCGTTTGGGTGTAAGCTGTGCAGATAAACATTGAAGCTCTTAACATTTTGCATACTGCAAAAGGGGGATGTTCAGAGTTGAGAGTGAAAAGTGAAGAGAAGAGAGTTAAGAGTGATTCTTACGAACAATCTTATAGCCGCATTTAGAAAGCAACCAATGGGCATCGTCCAGAAGCTGGTAATCGTATTTGATCACGTCGGTTTCCGTCTCCGAGCAACCGTCTCGCTCTGCCACCAGTTTTCTGAAGGTTTCAAGGCCTTCAAAAGTGGTCAGGTTGCCGTGGCGGCGGACGGCGTAATTTTTGCCGTTGGTGTATCTGCCGTCTGCGCGCTTTTCGTTTTTGATCTGGTCAAGGGTGGAAGGCACCATGCCGTGGCTGATCATAAAGCTGTTCCAGCGCTCATGCTCGTGGATGGCCATAGTTTTGCGGCGAGAGGTTTTAAAGTCCAGCCCGTATGCGAAAATCGGTTTGCCGTCGACGGTTTCCTCAGACAAAAGCTGCGGCAGATCCTCGCCTGCGTAAATATCCATGTAATTTGTCGCAGAAAGCGCGGGACGTGGGTCATTTTCCGGCGCATAGTCCAGCCCCATCAACAGCAATTTGGAGCGGAGGCTCAGGCAACAGTAGATACTGGATTCCCGTTCCATCTGGGATTTTTTCAGATACCAGTTTTTCTCCGACTGCTGTTTTTGGAGCGCAATATAGTCCGCATCAATGACCTGCTCGGGATGGTGGGCAACGGTATATTCCAGGTCATATACCTGATTGCGCATTTTTGCCATTTCCGTCATTTTGTCCTGCATGATCACGTCTATGTCAAAGACGATGTCTTTTTCACAGCCAAAAAGGTAACAGCCTGCTTCGGACAGGGTGCTTTGGCTACGGTGAAATGCGGCAACTTTTACAAGCACGGTCAGATTGGGAAGATTCCATTCCTCGCGTTTTTCCAGCAGCTTTTGGGCGGCGTCAATGTTTTCCAGGTCCGTTCCAATATCGATCACCAGGAAATTGGCGTCATTTTTACCTTTTGTCAAAACACCGCGAAGGGTCTCATAGAAATCGCTGTGGTCAATGCCGAAAGAATAGTAATACTCTTCGGCAGGCTGAGCGGGAAGAGGTAAATAGGCGGAAGGATCCGCATCCCTGCATTCTCTCTCAAAGCGATAATAGCTGTGATTCAAGTTTTTATCATGGGCAGAGCCTACGCTGTCAAAAATATGATACTTTACGGGTTTCAGACAAATCTGCCCTTCATTTTCGCAAAGAAACTGGTTGTTGGCAATGCTGGTCATGAAAATCTGGTGGTTGGTCTTTCCAAATCCCAGCAGGACCACGTTGATGTCCACGCCCTCTTTGACAAGAGAGGTCTGACAGTCAATCTGGCGTTCATCCATAAACTGCGCCAAGGGATATTTGTCCACGAAATCCACCGCCACCTTACGATGCTTGTCCAAATACTGAATACAGCCGTAGCCGTCGGAAACAATGTCCTCGTAAATGCTGGCGTAAAGCGGGTCGCCAAACACGTACACGCGGAGCTTTCCAAAGAACTTTTCTTTGTTGTCTGCCGTCTCTATACAGTGAATGATCAGACGGCAAAGGTCCATGTTTTTCTCCTCATTTTTGGTGTTGATCACCAAAGTAAAGGTTTTGTCGCTGCACTTCATGCGGCGGAATACCTTTTTCAGAAAATGGCTGAAATCGGGAGTGTCGATAAACGCCACCTTTTCTAAAAACATTTTGCCTTTTTGGGTTTCCCGCACCGTATCCACTACGGCCTTGCTATGAACCTTGTCGCTTTTGTAGATCGTGAGATTGTCCGTGTTGTATCCCAAAAGATACAGCTTGTCCTTAAAAGACAACATCGCCTTCCAGGACTCAAAAGTACACCAGATACGCTGGTAGGTGAGAGAGGCGGTAAACAGCAAAGCGTTGATCGCCACCAGCAGAAAGGCAATATACACCGTTACGCGGTAGAGAATGCTGACCTGCATTAATGCATCGATGGTAGACGTATCGTACTGCAAAACCACCAGATTCACCGTTTTGGGAATAGCGGTAAACAGCGCCTGCATGGGGTCCTTCATGGTATAATAGTGACCGATGAAATAGAGGGGTACCGTGGTCAGGTAAATAAAGGCGCATTTGCCTTTCTTGAAACTGCG
>JAZOBX010000015.1:0-3249 GCA_045596205.1 Eubacteriales bacterium
GTGGATGAAATCGCTGCGCGATGAAATCCGTTTTTGACGGATGAAATCCAATTTCGCTTTTGCGAAAATGGGAGTGAAGAGTGAAAAGTGAAAAATTGAGAGCGAAGAGTTAAAACATCGCAGAATGATATACGCTCTCTGCCACCTCTTCGCCTTTCAGCCAAGAGAGCAGCGCAAAGCCGAAATCTGCCGCCACACCCATACCCATGGCGGTGGTAATGTTGCCATCTGTGACCACCTTGCCCTTGGAAGGAATATAGCCTTTCATTTCATGCTCAAAACCGGGATAGCAAACGGCGCGCTTGCCCTCCAGCAACCCGCGTCTGCCCAGCACCAGCGGTGCAGCGCAAATGGCGGCAAGTCGGGTATCGGGCGAAACAGACCCTAAAATGCGGTCCACCTCAGGCGAAGCATCCAGATTCAGCGACCCGGGCATTCCGCCGGGGAAGATCAGCATCTCTGCGTTTGGCTCTACTTCGGAAGGCAAAATATCCGCTTCTACCTTAATCAAATGGCTGCCTGTCACAATCTTACCGGTTACGCCAACGGTTCTCACTTCCACACCGCCGCGGCGCAGAATATCCAGAGGACAAAGCGCCTCCACTTCTTCAAAACCGTCTGCCAAAAACAGATAAACCATCAGGATGACCTCGCTCTCATTTCTTCATACTGGGTATAATCGATCAGGGTATCTCTGGGCTTAGGGCCGTTGGGCTCGCTGACGATGCCCATCTTGCACATAATATCAATATATCTTGCGGCGCGTCCGTAGCCAAGAGACAGCTCTCTTTGAATCAGAGACGTGGAAATTTTACCTTCTCTGATGGCAAGCTCCACGATCTGGCAGAATTTCGAATCGCCCCAGATATCATCCCCGGGCATATCCTCATCGTCCATGCCTGCGCTACCGCGTTTCATGGTGCTTTGCTGGTATTTTTCGGTTTCGTGGCGAATACCTTCCATAACGGCTTCATCGTAAACCGATACGCCGCCCGTGTTGGCTTGCAGGAATTTAGACACGGCGTCTACTTCTTTTTCATGGACGAATGCGCCCTGCACACGTTCGGGCTCGGGGAAACCGGGCATATTCACCAGCATATCACCGTTGGCAAGGAGCTTTTCCGCGCCGCCCATGTCCAGAATGGTGCGGGAGTCCACGTTAGAAGACACGTGGAAGGCAATACGGGAAGGAATGTTGGCTTTAATGACACCTGTGATGACGTTTACGGAAGGACGCTGTGTGCCGATGATCAGATGCATCCCCGCGGCTCTCGCCTTCTGGGCAATACGGCAGATAGAGGCTTCCACAGAATCTCTCGCCTGCATCATCAGGTCATTAAGCTCGTCAATGACAATCACGATCTTGGGCAGAGGCGTGCCCTTTTCGGGGTCTTCGGTCACCGCTTGGTTATACCCTGCAATGTCTCTTACACCCACCGCCTCAATCAACTCAAAACGGCGTTCCATTTCGCCCACCGCCCAGAGCAATGCGCCTGCCGCGGCTTGGGCTTCATAGACCACAGGCACCAGAAGGTGAGGAATGTTGTTGTATACGTTCAGCTCTACCTTTTTGGGGTCGATCAGAATCAGTTTTACCTCGTCGGGCTTAGCCTTATACAAAAGGCTTACCAGAATGGCGTTCATACAAACGGATTTACCCATACCTGTTGCGCCCGCAATCAGCAGGTGACACATTTTGGCAATGTCGCCGTACACGGGCTTGCCTGTGACGTCAGAGCCAAGGCAAACGGTGGTTTTGGATTTAGCGTTTCTAAAGGTGTCGGAGTCCAGCAGATCCTTCAGTCTCACAATAGACGGATTGCGGTTCGGCACCTCCACACCCACGGCGGCAATGCCGGGAATGGGTGCCTGAATACGGATGTTGCCCGATGCCAAGCGAAGAGAAATATCCTTGGCGTGGCTACTGATAGAGCTGATACTCACACCGTCATTGGGCAAAATCTCATAGCGGGTAATACGGGGCCCGCGGGAGATCCCCACGATATGGGTGCCCACGCGGAAGCTTTCAAGGGTATCAATCAAAGTGGCAGAATTCTTTTCAATTTCCGCCTTGGTTTCCTCGTCCATAGTGGCGTTTTCGCCGCTTGCCAGAAGGTCAAGGGGAGGATATTGGTATCCCGCCTTGGCAGGGGCTTTCCCAAACAGCTTGCGAGGGGCTTTCACTTCTTCCACATGGGGAGGAAGGGGCTTTTCTTTCTTTTCGGGTTTTTGCAGTTCAACCATTTTTACTGTTACGGAAGTGGGCTTTTCTTTTTGTTGCTCCACTACGGGGGCAGGCTCCGGATCCGCTACTTTCTTTTGAATTTGGGTAGACGTGCCCGTATCGTCGTCAAAGAAGAAACGGTGACGGCTGGGCTTGTGTGTAACCGCAGAAGGCGCAGTTCTCGCAGGTGTCACGTCTTCTACCGTACCGCCCACCACAGCGCTTCCTTCTGCGCCTGCAGCCACAGCCACAGGCTTTGCACGGCGGTATTCTTTTTCCACGTGACGGCGGATGCTTTCAAAACTGTCTTTCTCATCGCCCTGTCCGTAGTAGCCGTCTCTGGACGCTCTGGCATCCCGCATCAGGCGGATTCTGGCTTTCAGAGACATACGCTGTTTTTTGGGCAACGCCTCTTTTCTCTGCTGTTTCGCCTGGCGGATTTTTGCAAAATCAATATAGGTGCAAATATACATACCCAGCAGTAAAAACAGCACGATAAAGAAGCAGACCTCACCCACCAGGTGATAAAGACCGTAAGCCACGATGCCGCCCAGAAGGCCGCCGCCTTGCATGGCTTGTCCCTTTTCCATAAATTCTGCGGGAGAGAAGGTCATGCCCTCAAGGGGAAGGGTCAGAGCCTGTACCAATGCGCCTACTACCAACAGGCAAAGCAGAGAGCAAGCCGCTCTTACCCAAACCCGTTTGCGACGGACGTCCTTTTTCCAGAAAATGCCGTGGACCACCAGTAGCAGGGGAATCAGATACACGCCAAGGGACAGCATACTGCCCATACCGTGGGCAAGGAAATGCCCCAGCCAGCCGCCTGAAGTCCCAAGCAGGTCAGCGGCAAGACAAATGCCGAACGCCACCCCCAAAAGAATGAGAATATATGGCATCGCCCTGTGGAGAGGGCGGGTCTCGTCATAAAAAGAAATTCGCTGTTTCGTCTTTTGCGGAGCGGTCGGTTTCTTGGTACTTGTTGTTTTTTTAGACACAGTTTATCTCCTTCCATTAAATATAATGAT
>JAZOBX010000016.1:0-9845 GCA_045596205.1 Eubacteriales bacterium
CAAGCGGTCTTAGGAAGACAAATGTCTTAGCCAACTCCTTGGCTCACAGAACGACATGGCTACGATCCGACTTGCCTTACCACCGAAGCCCCCTTCAAGGTCTTTGAAACCTTTGGCTTCCAAAGCGGCAGAGCCGTCAACAAATTTGCCGATTGCACCCCCCGCCGCTCCGCCAACGGCTTGGTGGTTTTGCCCCGCTTCATCAACGCCTACTTCTCCCTTGAAGTGGAGCAGTACGTGGACGTAGGCACCCACGGTATGTTCATCTGCCGCGTGACCGAAGCCGAGGTGGTATCCAAGCAGGAAAGCATGACCTACTCCTACTACCACAGCCACGTCAAGCCTAAGCCCAAAACCGAAGGCAAAAAAGGCTACGTCTGCAAAATCTGCGGCTACGTCTACGAAGGCGAAGACCTTCCCTCCGACTTTGTTTGCCCCTGGTGCAAACACGGCGCCGACGATTTTGAGCCTATTCAGTAAAAAACGACATCGGCAGAGATTCTTTCTCTGCCGATTTTAGAATATCTTTGCTTCTTTTCCTAAAACAAAACATGAGCCAAAGGAGGCCACACACATGAAAAAAACTCTGTCACTGGTTTTGATACTTTGCACTCTGTTGCTTCTGGTCAGCTGTTCGGTGGTCACCCACGCTTCCAGAACAGCTCTGAAGGGCATTTCTTCTGCCGCCAAAATTGAAATTTACTCCCATGTTTTGGAGGAACCCCTTGTTGTCACAGACGCAGAAGCCATCGCCAATATTTGCGACAATCTCCTGTCTCTTCAACTGGCAACAAAAATCCACCTCTCGGGTGTGCATTACAAACCCTCATGGGTGCTACATTCCTTTACCATGTATGATGCAGAAGGCAACAAAACCCACAAAATCGACATTCGCTCAGACGGTCAATGCATCTGCAATTATAAATCCTACTACATTCAATCCGGTGCCATCGACACCGACTACCTCCTGCAACTCTCCGCCCAGTCTCCTAATGAATGATCGCTTTCTCATTCATCGTATTTTCTCAAATGTAATATGTTTTACCCCCCTCCGACGGGCTTCCCGTCGGGGGATTTCTTTTCATATTCTAACCCAAAATGAAAAGGGAGGTATAGGGCAAAACCCTATACCTCACCTTTTTTGTTTGCGGTTATCGCCAAATACAGCTCCGGCTGTGGCTAAGACGAACGGATTTGGATGAGAAATTTTCGTTTGGGTTCTCGTCGCTGTACTTTGTACTGCAGAGAGCCCAAACGGAAATAGCAAACAAAAAAATAGGAATCAAATCCTTTTAGTCAATGAGAATTGTTTTGCTTATTCATCCTACAAAGTTAAAGGGAGGTATAGAGCCAAACTCTATACCATCCCTTTTTTGTTTTCGGTTATCACCAAATACGGAAGCCCACTTATTCGTCTTCGAAATAGAGACTCATTACATCTTCCAGGGTGCGGTAGAGGGCCTGGCGGCGGTGGGGCGGGAGTTGCTTGGCTTTGGCAAACATGCGGTAGAGCCGCTGGGCTTCTTTTTGCCATTCTTCTTCCGCTTTTTCCGCTTCGCCCAAAAGGGCGTCGGTGGTGGTGCCAAGTAACCGGGCAATCTGAGGAAGCAGGGCAAGGTAACTGTGGGAAACGCCTCTGCGCCAGTTGGACACGGTTTTGGGCGGAAGCCCTAATTCTCTTTCAAAAGCGGCGAAGGTCATGCTTGCCTGCTTTATCCCCTCACAAATGCGCCGGCAGACCTCGCCTGTGGCATCTCCGTTTTTCATTGGTTTTTGCCTTTCTTTTTCTTGGGTTTGTCTGTGGAAAAACCGATTTTCCCCAGCTGCTTGCCTACACCGAAATAGGCGCCGTGCATAAACACGGGCAGATGCGCCCGCGTCATATCCAGCCGACCTTCCTCGGTCAGCAGTTCGGGCGCCACCGATACGCCGACGATTTCTGCCAAAAACATATCATGGCTACCAAGAGGCAGAATGTCTTTGACCTTGCAGGAAAGGGAGATGGGGCACTCGGAAATCATGGGCGCATCTACGCTCAGCGAGGGCGTAGGGGTGAGCCCCAGCCGCTGAAACTTATTCATTTTCGCCCCCGTATAGGTGCCGCAAAAATCACATTCGCGGACAAGCGACTCTGTGGCAAGATTAATCACAAAGGCTTTTTTCTCTTTGAGGATCTTGTAGGAATGGCGCTCAGGGCGAACGGAAATATAGGTCATAGGGGGCTTGGAGCAAACGATGCCCGTCCATGCCACGGTGATGATATTAGGGGCATCCATATCCCCGCAGGACACCATCACAGAGGGCAACGCGCCAAGCAAGGTGCTTCCCTTCCACTCCACTTTTCCCGTTAATTCGTGTGGGGTTAGCTCAAATTTGTCCATTTTTGATTCCAGTCTTTGCTTATTTTTTCGGGCAGAGCCAAAAGACTCTGCCCGACGGTATTTTAATTAGACTCAGGTGCGGTGACGTCAAAGCTGACCTTCGCATAGGAATAGTCGGTTTGGACGGTCATCTGTCCAAGAGCGGTGGAATAGCTGGCAGTAAACTGCACCAGCTTGCCGTCTTTGACAGTAATGGTATAGCGGATGCTGCCTGTGGCGTTGATCTTGACGCCAAATACAGCTTCTGCATCTGCCGCGGCAACCTCTGCAGTAAGAGTAACAGCGCCATCTGCGGCTTCGGTCACAGTACCGCTTTGAGGAATGGCCATGCCGCTGAGCTGATTGGCTACGTCGTATACGCTGTAGGTTGCGTCACCGGTTTCGGGATTGAAGGAAGCCACCATATCGCCTTTACTGTATTTGGTATCGGTGATCACGCCAATCATCAGGGGGTTGCCGTTGATGTCGGTGGTGCCTGCGGGATTCAAAACCTCCACACGGTATTCGTATTTTGCGTCCATGATGTTGCCCGTGCGGTTGACCAGCAAGGTAGCAGAGCCCTTCAGGGTCAGGTCATCAATGACGTAGGTGGATTGGGTCACCGCTTTGGTGGGCAGAGAGGATTTCAGCGCGTCTGCCACGTAAGCCACGGTATTATGAGGGGCGTTGGTGTCGGTGGGGGTGTCGTCGCCGCAGGACACGAAAGCAAACAGCATTACCGATACCAGCAAGAGAGCGAAAATTCTATAGATTTGTTTCATGGTTTTGACCTATCCTTTCTCAAGCATCAGGAGCGCTGCAGAAGCGCTTCCAGTTCTTCTTTGAAGCGGTCCAGAAGGGCTACGATGGCGGCGGGTGCTTTTTCTGCGGAGGCGTTGTATACGCCGACGGTAAAGCTGTCTGCCACCTGATGTGCGCCAAGCATATCACCGTTCACTTCTTCTACGGTACCGTTGTAGCCGTCGATCATGTCTTTGGCAACGCTGAGATACTCGGTGATACCGCCTGCGAGCAGTTCGGTGGGAATCACCTTCATTTGGTCTTCTGCATTGTCGCGGAGCACCACGTCCACAAAGTCTGCCATAGACAGGTCATCGTAGGTTTCCACAGCGTGGCGAATCAGATCCAGCATACAGGTATCGTATGCTTTGGATACCAGGCTGGCGTAGTTAAACTTCTGCAGCATGGTCGTGATATTGCCCTCGGACTGCGCCTTCTTGAAGCCCTCTACTGCCAGTACCAGTTCCACGCAAGCGTCTTTGGCGCGTTCCAAAGAACGGGAGTGGGTGGCAAGGTCAGAGTTCGCTTCAAACACACCGGGTATGGTCATGTCAACGAAGTCACGGAAGGTCTTGCCTTCGGCGTTGTTTTCATAGACGTAAACGTCCATTTGACGGTAAGCCTCAAGGCGTTCTGCGTAGGTCTTTTCTTTGTCTTCCAGAATGGCGAAGAGCGCCAGATAGTCTCTTGCCATGTCTTCGCGGGCTTGCATTTCCTCTGCAATAACGGTATCCAGCTTGTTTCTGTATTTGATCACTTGCTCATGGGTGGGATCAGCCAACAGATACAGCGCTTCGGCTTTCTTGACACCCTCTGCAATGTTTTCGTAGCGGTCGGTCAGGTCAATGGCCAGCACCGCCACGGCAAAGTCTGCGTTTTCTACGGTTTTGCCGTCACCCAAGACGATTGCTTCAAAGTTGACGTTGGACTGTACGTTGTAGAGTTCGCCGCCTTTGACGTAGATATCTTCGCCGTTGACGCAAGCGTACCAGTATTCTACCACGCCGCTGATCTGGGGAATGGCAATTTCGCCGTACGCTACGGTAGAGCGAGGAGGCTTCACTTCGCTGTCAGCCATGCTGTCGGGCAGAGTGTAGCTGACCAGATAGTTGTATTTTGCATAGAGGGTCACGGGCTTGGTGTAGCTGGCGCGCACCAGTTTGGCTTTGGAGGTGAAAGCCTCGTCAAAGTACCAACCGCCAAAGAGGGCGTTTTCTGCGCCGACGGTGGGGAATACTTCGGTCTTGTCACCAACAATGTGGTAGCCTTCGCCCATATCGGTAGCCATCTGGCCTTCGCCCGTTACGTAGGTGACGGGGTGCATATAAATAAGGGAGGTAGGAATATTGGTGGTGCTGACTGCCAGATTATCCAGTCGGCAAGCATCTCCCGTATCCCCTTTTGCACGTACGCCAACGAAAGGAATCTGTTCCACGTCGGTGACGATACGGAAGGAAACGATTTCGCCGTTGACATAGGCGGTGAGCAGGTAAATGCCGTTGGCTTTTTCTAGGGCAACGGAAATGTTGTTCCAGCCGCTTTCCTTGCATTCCGCCACGATACCGTCGGTTGTCACAACGCCCATGCGGTCTACGGTCATCACCACTTTGTTGCCTACGAACACTTCCACTTCGGGGGAGGTGCTGTCTTTGGTCTGGGCAGAGGAGCCGTCAAAGAGCAGACCGCGATAGAGGGAGAAGTCAAAGGTCATCACGTCTCCGATTTCGCCTTCTTCAAAGGTATACAGCACTTCTGCCACGGAGCCGTCGCTCAGATGGTCGATAAGCAGACGGTCGTTTCTGTCCACAAAGGTCACGTCGCCGGACTTTCTCACAGCGGTCATACGTCTGTACACTGCCGCAACCAGTTCGCTATGGGCATTTTCCACACGTCTGAGTTCGTTCTGGCAAGCAAAGATATCTGCCTTGGTCTGCGCTTCTTCCAGCGCCTTTCTTGCTTTTTCAACTGCCTGCTCGGATTCCGCCAGCGCGCGGAGATCGTCTTCCATGTTCACCACAAAATCGGTGGCGCGGATCACGTCTTCTGCTTCGGTGCCTTTTTCGTAGGAGTTTACGCTGATTTCTTCATCGTGGAGGAATTCCAGCTTCAGGCTCTTATATTTGGTGCGTTCCAGCTCGGTGGGCATTTCGGTACCGATAGAATGGAGAGGCGCGGTGATCTGCATATATACGCTTTGGCTGGTAGGATCCAGACCGTTATCGAAATAGAACAGGTTGCCGCATTCCATATCGGAGGGAGTATGGTAGACGTAGTCACCGTTGACGATGTAACGCACTTCAAAGATATGGTGGTTCATTTCAAAGATGGTCACGCTGCCGTCGTCGTTGTTACGCTTATCGCGCGCGGTGGCGGTATGTACCTTCTTGAATTCCATTTCCAGAGTGTTCCAACCGTCCTGCAGTTCCACGGACAGAGTGCTTTCGCCTTCGGGCAGAGCGTCTGCCAGAGGATTGGTCACGAATACGTGAGATTCAAAGGTACGGTAGTTGCCGTTGGCATCCTTGGAGGGAGTGGTCTGGGTGAGCATGTAGTTATCATCCGCTTCGGTTCTGTAGCCTGCTTCGCCGGGCTTCGCCACACCGTAGCGATCGGTGGAGATAATGAGACGGGGACCTGCGTCGGTGGTTTCCACACGGAACATCTTCTGACCCGTCATGTAGCGGGAGCCAAGGGTGTCGGTATCGGTCAAATCGTCTTTTCTGCTGTTTTCACCGCCCAGACGGTATTCTGCGCCTGCATCGGGGAAGGTAACGCTGTCATACCAGAAGGAGAGAGAAGCGCGGAAGTATTCGCTGACGTAATCCTGGTCCATGGCTTTGACGCCGTCTTGCTTAAAGAAGTTGAACTGCACGCCGGAGGTGTGGTACAGGTCGGTTTTGCCGTCCTTACCCTGGGCGTACATCTGGGTGACCACGGCGCCGTCTTCCATATAAATGGTGGTGTAGCCAAGGAGGTAACCGTTAGTTTCCAGACCCGTTTCTTCACTGATACTGGATTTGTTGGTCATCCAATAGTTGACGTCGCAGGCCTTGGCAGGAGTAACGGTGGAGCCCCAGCTGGCAACGGTAACGGGATTCTGATGATAGTATGTATCGGTGTCAAACTGCACGTCGCCTACGGGGCGGACGGCTCTGCGGTCAACGGTGCCGTATTCAAAGGCTTTGACTTCATTTGCAGAGAAGCGTTTTGCCCATTGGTAACGGAGGTAGTTGGTACGGGCTTCGCTGAGAGCGATCTTCTGCCCGCCAATGCTGACGTAGTATACGTCTTTTGTAACGGTTTCTTTGAGAGCAATATCCTTGATCTGCACTTCTTCACCTGCGGGAAGCAGAATGGAGAATACGGGATTTTCGGCTCTCAAAGCGGTGGCTTGGATGCCGTTGACGGACACGGTGTCTTCTGTGTCACTTGCTTTTGTCACAGACACGGTCACGGTGTTCCACTGATCTGCCGCAAGACCGCTGACGGGAATATTCTGCCCGTACAGAGAAAGGGAGATCGCAGGATTGCCGTAAACGGCGAAGGTCACGGAGAAGGTATCGGACACACGGTCGGAGGAAAGGTAAGCGTTACCGTTTTTGCGGTAGAGCAGCAAACTGACCATCTGCCCTTTGACGGTAAAGCCGCCATCGGAAAGAGACAGTTTGAATTGGCCGTCTTTGCTTTCATAAGCGCCCTTCACCTGGAACAGAGGATCGCGGGAGGAGGCGCCGCTGACCCGGTCAAACTGCAGCACGGAGCTACCGTTGACGGAGGTGAACTTATCGCTCATGTTGATAATGCTGTCGGCACTAAAGAAGGAGGAGCTCCACACATCCACCTCGTGGATTTCTTCGGTGGCGGTGAGTTTATACACCTGTTCTTTGAGAACAATGTTTTGCAGCTTCATTACACCTTCCACGCCCTCTTCCCAATGGGGATAGACAGAGAACACGGGCTCGGTGTCAAAGGTGAAGTTGCCGCTTACATACGCATCGTTAAGTTTTACAAGGATCGTGTTATATTCAGAGATAGTGACTTGGAGAGACACTTTGTTCCATGTATCGGCCAAAAGACCTTCGGTGGGCATTTCAAACGTCACACCGTAAAACTGCATAGAGAAAGGATGATTGCCGTATACTTCAAAGTCTAAGGTAAAGAAGTTGTTGACTCTGTCGTAAAGGAGAGCGGGCAATCTGGATTTGTAGAGATGGAGATGCGCTGCGGCGTTTTCTGCCAGCGTCAGAGTGAAGCTACCGTCTTCTTCGGCGCTGACACCTGCAAGGGCATCACCAAAGTCGTCAATGACGTTTTCGCTATCCAGCGCAAAATCCATCTGGGGCAAACGGGTATCCACGTCATCGGGCTCATTGAGGTAGTCAAAGGATTCAAAGGTCACATTGTCCAGCGCCCAGTAGGTCTTGGCGGTGGGTTCGGTTTCACCGGCACCCATGGTCAGCTTCAGAGCGGTCTTCTGGTTTAAGAAGGAAGCGTTGTCTACCACGGTGCTCATGTAGGTGGTGGTACCGTCGCGGGTGAGCTCTTCACCGTTGAGGCTGATCCAGTAGTCGTAGTAACCGACAGTACCCTTTTGGGGATAGAAGGTAACGGTGACGGTGTTCCAGCTGTCCAGCGCCAGCTGACCGATCTTTCTATCGTAGGAGTTGATATCCATGCTGGGGCTACCGGAGCTTTCGCGGAGGTAGACGTTGCCTTCGGTATCAATGATCATCAGATAGAATTTGGCACTTTCGTTGTTGGTATCGTTTTCCAGGCTCACCAGGAAGTTGCCCTGGGGATTGTGGAAGAACACGTCAAAAGACACCTCCACATAGTCGTAAGCAAGGTTCACGTAGGTCACCTTGCTGGCAGAGGAGGGAATCTTCTGGCTGACGAATTTCTGGGTAAGGATGGCAAGGTCGGATGCGCCCCAGTTACCCTCGCGTTGCTCGGATTTGTCCTTTGCGGGGTCATAGCTGAACACGAGGCAGGTATCGTCTGCGCTCTTGCCGGACACGTTTCCGGACACCTCACGGGGTGCGTAGAAACGGCCGTTGCCGCCAAACATATCGAACTTATACTGATAGTCGTTGGCGTTGGCGGGCTGCACCAAGGGCATGCCCGTGGTGGGGTCGCTTGTCACGTACAGGTCGGTATCCATGTAGTAAATGTTGTCGGGACCGTCAGACTCGGGGTTTTTCACCAGGGTCTGGGGTATGAGCTTGCCGTTTTTCATGGCAACCTGGTTGTTATTGAAGTCAATAACAGACTGGACGTTGGATTCAGGCAGAATGTCTGAGCCGACAATCACACTGTCCATTTCGGCGGCGGCAGAAAGCACCGTACTGCCAAACAGCATGCAAGCGGCGAGCAGAAGCGCCATGACAATCCTTGACATTTGTTTCATTGTGTTTCTCCTTGTTCACATGATGGGTATAGTTTGCAAGTATATTATAATACAAGTATAATATCAAAAAATAAGGAAAAAGTCAAGTTCACCCACGTAAAAAGATGCGGTTTTGCGCCGAATTGTCACTTTATACAATTTCCTTCTCGCCCTTTTGAGCATTCTGCAAAAGAGAAGTGTTTTTTCTCTGTAAGGAAAAAGCAGGGATTTGGTAAAAAGCCCTTGACGAATGCCTTTCGCTCATGTATAATAAAGGGTGAACGTATGCGTAAAAAACCAGGAAACATCTCGTGTTTCGCACCGCACCGCTTTCTATTTTGCAAAAAAGCGGGGGGGTATTTCGGATTTTTTCATTTTTTGGTCAAAAAAGACCCGACAGTTGCCTTTCCTTTTTCGGGAGGCAAAAAGGAGTATATATGGAAGCTTTAAAACAATGGTCTAAAAATCCCGCTTTTGTGTTTCGCTGTGTCATCAGCCTGTTTTTGGTGATCAGCCTGGTATGTTTCTTCTTCCCCTTTGCCACCATGATGCTCAACAGCGACGATCTCGCCGTTGGCGTGCTGGATTTTGTGGTGGAGATGTTTGGCGGAGAGCTGCCTAAGCCCCGTCATCTGTCAGGCATACAGCTCATCTTCGCTTTTGCCTCCGGCGAAACCATTCACAAAAACCTGAACATCGGCCCTCTGCCCTGCAACGCCTACATACTTACCGCATTTTTGGCAGGCATCGCCGCTTTGGTATTGCTCTGGTGCTCTTGGAAACGCCACATTTTCACTCTTCTCTCTTCCCTGCTTAGTTTCGTATCGGCAATGAGTCTGATCATTTTTGTACCCCGATTCGTAGGCTACTACACCGCCTACACCAAAAACGGCGGCGAGGCCTTTGGCAATCTGTTTGCAGACAGCCACATGGTGGTGCAGGCAGAAGCGGGACTGATTGTGGCGATCGTCTTTTTGTTCCTTGCCTTTATGGTGACCTTTATGCTACATTTCAGCGCCAAGAGTGATCCTTTTTTCAGAGGAGAATAAATCCAAATTTCAGAAATCTTCCCAAAACCCCTTTTGGTTTTTCAAAAAAACAAAAGCAGACCGCTGTATGCGTGATACTCTTAACGGAGTATCACGCATAACTCTATTCGCCTGCGGCGAGTTCTATTGCTACGCAGTTATATTCGGCTTACGCCGAGTGATATTCGCTTCGCGAGTTTTGGCGGCGAATATAATATCACTGAAGCCAAAGGCTTCAATATCACTTTTGCGAAGCAAAAATATCACGCT
>JAZOBX010000017.1:0-2519 GCA_045596205.1 Eubacteriales bacterium
TCGTAGCCATGTCGTTCTGTGAGCCAAGGAGTTGGCTAAGACATTTGTCTTCCTAAGACCGCTTGGCCCTTCCGACTTGTCGCAGATGAGAATATAGCCGATGGTTTTCATGCCCGAGATTTTGCTAAGCAAAATGAGGAAGCCGACCACGAGAGCGGTGATGGCAAACACAAGCACGAAAATGGACACCAGCTTATGTTTTCCTTGCAGAAGACCGATGGCAGAGTCCAGTTTGACGGCACCGTCCAGAATCAAAACCACAGCAAACACAAGGGAAAGCAGGCTGACGATGACATTATTTTGGAAATAGAAGATCACACCAACGGTCAGCATACCAATGGCGGTGAGGAGCTGTGTGGACACACGCAAGCGGCGGGCAAGATTGACGAAATACACCAAAAGGAAAATCGCGCCGACAACCATTGCGATGACCCCAATAATCTTACAAATCAGGCTTTCCACACCAAGCAGCAACAGGATGCCCAGTATAATAACGGTGGCTGCGCCAATGAAGGTTTCCGCTTTGATTTCTTTGAATAGTTTTTTGAGTTTTTCTTTCATTTGTTTTTGTCCTTTCTAAAATTGCGCCCTCATATTTTGAGAAAACAGAGGGGGGTTTTTGCAGTTTTGGTAAAATTTGATAGTGAAATATTGTGTTTTCCTGTATTTAGTATAGCACAAAACGCGGAATTCGTCAATTGTCTCAAAAAAAGTTCACAAAAAAATAAAAAATGTTGCTTTTAGGTGGATTATATGGTATGATGATTTTATCAAGCATTTTGAGGTAAAAAAATGGAACTGAAAGGTCTTAAAATCAATTTTTTAGGCGACAGTATTACGGAAATGTACTGCGCTTCTTCTAAAGAAGCTTGCTACGTGAGTTTGATTGGCTCTCGCTACGGCGCGGAAGTGAGAAACTACGGCATTGCAGGCACACGCATTGCGGAGCAGGTGAAAAAAGATGCGGCGAAGCCTCACGATTTCGGCCATTTTACCCTGCGCTGTCAGTATATGGATAAGGATGCAGACGTGGTATTCGTAATGGGCGGTACCAACGATTACGGTCATGGGGATGCGCCTTTTGGCAAAGAAAGCGACAGAGAGCCTACCACGTTTTGCGGCTCTGTACATACTCTTTTTGCTTCTCTGAAGGCCCTTTACTCTCATGCAAAAATCGTGATTGCCACACCCCTGCCCCGCGCTACAGGGCATATTCCCCGCCCTGACAACCAAGGCGGTACGGTCACAATAGCTGATCACTGTAAGGTGATTGAGAATGCGGCGCCCATGTACGGTTTTTATCTCTTAAAGCTTTGCGGAAATCCTGATCCCAAGCTTAGCGGTTTTCATGACAACAGCTGGTATGTGGATGGGCTGCATCCCAATGACGAAGGTCATTCCAGACTCGCGGATTATATTGCGGAGTATTTGATGACCTTATAAGAAACTTGTATCAAATTGCAAAAAAGCGGAGACGATTCTCCGCTTTTTTTCTTTAAGATAATTGTATGATGTCAAGGAAACGCACAAAAAAATGCTTTGTCATACGCAATATCCGTCTCAAAGAATACAATTCATTGCGCGATGAAGAGGAATATTTCATGACGGCTTTGCCTCCCTACGGCCTTGAGATTGGCTTTCACTATACGCATTCTCCTCCACCGCCTACGGCGGAGCCCCCTCCCGGAGGGAGCCTTTCATAAGTTATCACTTACAAAAACACCGCCAAAGATTTTCCTTGGTGGTGTTTTCTATTTCTGCAATAAAGATGCTGACCGATTCTTTACATTTCGTTATTTGTGGAAGAGTTTTTTGGTTTGGTACTGGGGGTCGGTGGTGAGGTTGATGCCCAGTTTTCGCATCACGTCTACGTCTACTTGAGACAATATGACGGTGGAGTGGGCTTCGCAGGAACGGAGGTTTTTCAGCTGCTCCATGGCGCGTTTGGCCAGTTCATCTTCGCTGGCGCAAATAGCGAGAGCGATGAGAATTTCATCGGTATGAAGACGGGGGTTGAAATTGCCAAGATGTCGGGTTTTCAAATCCTGAATCGGCATAATGACTTTAGGAGAAATCAGAGGTGTTTCGTCGGGGATATCCGCCAATGCTTTGAGCGCATTAAGGAGCATAGCAGAGGTAGCGCCAAGGAGATTGGAGGTTTTGCCTGTAACAATTCTGCCGTCGTGAAGCTCAAGGGCGGCGGCAGGCTCTCCTCCGTTTTGGTAGGATTTAGATTTGGCGGCGGCAATGACCTTGCGGCTGAGGATAGAGATGCCTGAAGCGTTGAGGATAAGCTTGATTTTAGAGGCGGTGTCTTCATCAGTCATACCCTTTCTTTGGCTGACAAGGGCGGCATAATACCGACGAATAATCTCTTTTGAGGCAGCCTCACGTGCCAAATCGTCGTCTGTAATGCAAAACCCCGCCATGTTTACACCCATATCGGTAGGGGAACGGTAGAGTTCTTCTTGCCCCATAGAGGCGAACATGGCACGAAGTACGGGGAAAATTTCCACGTC
>JAZOBX010000018.1:0-3778 GCA_045596205.1 Eubacteriales bacterium
AGGACAGCGACGGCAATATGAACGCCGTTTTGGATGAATTTATTGCCTGCGGCGTGAAGTGCTTTTATCCCCTTGAGCCTGCCGCAGGCATGGATATGGTAGAGATGAAAGCAAAATACGGCAAAAAAATCTATTATAAAGGCGGCATTGATAAACACGCCCTCAGAAAAGACAAAGCCGCCATTCTCCGTGAACTGGAATATAAGCTGTCCGCTCCCATGCAGGGCGGCGGCACAGTCTTTGCCCTGGACCACCGTATTCCCAACGGTGTCACCATTGAAAACTACCGCTATTACGTCAATTCTGCAAGAGAACTGCTCGGTCTTGGTCCCATCAAGGGGGAAGGCTGGGAGCGTATGGCGTTTTAACTGCCGCAAAAAAAGAAAAGGAGAATTTTTAGTTATGCGTAAAAACTTCGGTCAGAAAACCTGGGCGTATCCCATGCCCGTATTTATTCTTGCCGCTTACGACCAAAACGGCAACCCCAACGCCATGAACGCCGCCTGGGGCGGTATCAGCGAAGAACACCAGATATCCGTTTGCATCAGCCCCGACCATAAAACCACCAAAAATATTTTAGAGAGCGGTGCGTTCACCGTCAGCATTGCCACAGCCGACACGGTGGTCGCCTGCGACTATGTAGGCGTGGTCAGCGGAAGCGATGTGGAAAACAAAATGGAAACCGCAGGATTTCATACCCAAAAAAGCGAGTTTGTCAATGCCCCCGTCATCAGAGAACTGCCCATGACGCTGGAATGCCGTCTCCTTTCCTACAATCCCGATACCTGCGCCCTTGTGGGGGATATTGTTAACGTGTCTGCCGATGAATCGGTGCTGGATGAAAACGGCAAAATTTCCGTGGAAAAGCTCCGCCCCATCACCTACGATTCTATTCACCATACCTACAGAGAACTGGGTGCCGTGGTTGGTCATGCCTTCCGCGACGGACTTTCACTCAAAAAATAAGGAATAAACGCTATGTATCAGACGATTAAAGCCGAAATTGAAAAACTCACCCCCAAATATATCCGCTTCTGGGAAGAAGTGGTCTCTATTGAAAGCCCCACTCTTCATAAAGCAGGCGTAGATGCCGTAGGGGGATGCTTCATTCGTGAAGCCAAACGCCTTGGCTTTGGAGTGGAGACTCTCCCCTGCGAAAAGGTAGGCAATGCTGTCTGCATCACCATGAATCCCGAAGCAAAGGGCAAACCCGTTGCCTTTTCTGGGCATATGGACACCGTTTTTCCCATAGGGAGTTGGGGTGAAACACCCGTGAAAATTGAGGGGGAGTGCATCTACGGTCCGGGTGTCAAGGACTGCAAGGGCGGTGCTGTGGCAAGTCTCCTTGCCATGGAAGCTCTCCGCAATGCGGGATTTAGCGATGCCAAGGTCATGCTCTTGCTTCAGAGTGACGAGGAAAACGGCAGCAAAGAAAGCGGCAAAGCCACCATTCGGTTTATCTGCGAAAAAGCCAAAGACTGCGTTGCCTTTTTTAACTGCGAAGGAATGCACGGCGAGGCTGACCTCACTCTCTATCGCAAAGGCATTCTCCGTTATACTTTTAATGTAAAAGGCATCGCCGCCCACGCCGCCCTTTGCCACAGTGAAGGGAAGAGCGCCATCCTTGAGGCAGCGCACAAAATCATTGCCATTGAAAAATACAAGGAAAAAGAAGGCATCACCATGACCTGCGGCTTAATCCAAGGCGGAACGGCGGCAAACACCGTTCCTGAGGAATGTAGCTTTACCGTAGACGTGCGCTACAGCACCAACGACGAAATGCTCCAAGCCGACCGTGTGATAAAGGAAATCGCTTCCACATCTTACACAGGTAATACTACCTGCGAGCTCATCAAAAACGGCGACCGTCTTGCTATGGAAAAACACCCTCGCAACTACGACCTTCTGGATAAAGTCAACGCCATTTTTGAAGAAAACGGTATGGCAGTATGTATTCCCGCAGGCGCAACGGGAGGCTCCGACGCCGCCTATACCACCGATGCGGGCATCCCCACCCTTGACTCTATCGGCGTGTTTGGAAAAGGCATCCATACCCTGCAGGAGGTCGCCTACCTCTCCTCTCTCCCCTTGTCAGCTACCCGCCTCGCTTTTTGCGCTGTGGGGTTACAGAACATTTAACTCTTATCACTCTTCACTTAATATCTCAAATCTTCTCCTAACAAAAATGACAGCTCTCCGACATTTCCATCGGAGAGCTTTTTATTTCTTTACCCTTATGCTTATTCAGCCGTTTGCCATTGGGCAAACGGCATGAAATGACGCCTTTGGCATCATGAAATGCATTCTCTTTGGGAATGCATGAAATGTTGCTTCTTCGCCGCAACATGAAATGCACCTTCGGTGCATGAAAAAAGCGTGATACCCATTCGGGTACCACGCCTTTTTTTCGGGATTATTCTACAGAGCCTGTCGCGCCAATAGATACTTTGAAAGTATAGGCAACGTCGATAAACGCCGTATTGGTGCTTTGGTTATTGGGGTATGTTGCGCTTGACGCTGTGCTTGTTACAGCGGACACCTCGGAGATTGCCACCGTAGGCTTGCCGCTGCTGTAGGCAATCAGATACACATAGTGAGAGGTAGTGCTGTTGTTTGCGCCGTCCGTTTTCTTCACGTCAGCGCCGCCGTCGCAAACCAGACCAAATCCGCTTTCGTCTGCCGCCACGTTAAAGGCATCGCCATGCACAAGACCCGTTGCCGTAGAGCTTTCCACATATACACGGATAATGGCGCCGTCAATATCTGTGCTAAGGGCAGCTTTGATGCCGTCCATCAGCTTGGTACGGTCTGCTTCCTTGTGGGAGGAGGAAAGATAGGACACTACCACGGGAACGGTCACACCTTCCATATTCGCCAAGGGGAATACGGTGTATTGAGAGATTCTGTCGCCGGAGGGGAAGCCGTGCTGAATTTCACCTGCAACGGTAAATTTGTCGGTTTTGTAGAATACAGCCACGCCGCTACCCACGTAACGGTGAACGGCTTCTGTTTGCGCAGAAGCGCTGTTGGAATTACTTGCGCCGTATGCCCAACAACTGTATCCGGGCAGGTTAAAATATTTGGTGTTTCTGAAAGTGCCGGAATCCAGACCGCTCACAATCAAAATATCGGGATTGGCTTCGGTAACAGCGGCGGTCAGCTTGGTTGCCATGCCGCTGATATATACCACGTTACCGCCAAAGGTCCAATGCATCACCTTATACTCTGCTGCAGAAGTGGCGGGTCTTGCCGCATAAATGGGGCTGACGGTGGCGTTTTCGTAAATCGCAGGCAGGGAAGAGGGGGTCCATTCTTTAAAGATATAGCCACTCACAGCAGGGCCCGATGCGGGCAAGGTAGGAATAGTGCCTTCGTCATAAATCTCAACTTTCCAAACCTCGCCTGCTTGGTCAAGGTAGGTCAAAACCCAGGTCTTAACGTATTTCGCAGTCACCGTCAGGTGATCGTTCACTACGTCGAAGGTCTTATCCCAACCGTCAAAGCGCCATCCTTCAATCACAGGAATAGTAGGAGCAGCTGCGGCAAGTCCTTCGTTGACTTTTTCGGTTTTCAGGACTACACCGTCTTTGCCAATGAAGGTGACGGTGAAAATTCTTACCTCTTTATATAGAGCAGTCACAGTCATGTCGGAAGTGACATTGTCAAATGCTTTATCCCAACCTGTGAATGCAAAGCCCTCAAAGACGGGCGCATCGGGAGCAGTCGCCGCAAAGCCCTTGGGCAGACTTACGAAAGCAATCACGTCACCGTTCTTATC
>JAZOBX010000019.1:0-10162 GCA_045596205.1 Eubacteriales bacterium
CTGCACTCCTTTGACCATACCGACGGCAATTTTTGCGGTCAGATAAGGGTCTTCGGAATAGTATTCAAAGTTTCGTCCGCAAAGGGGGCTTCTCTGTATGTTGATGGCGGGCGCAAGCCAAAGGTCTATGCCAAACTGCTCCATTTCACGCCCCACGATATCCCCCATCGCCTCTGCCACGGAAGGGGAAAAGCTCTGGGCAATGGCGGTGCCGATGGGAATGGCGGTGGTGTATTGGGTCATCACCCTTCCGCGGGGATTTTTGCGATTCAGCAGCCCCAGAACAGCGTTGGCAATGCCGGGCAAAAAGTCGGTAATCCCCTCAGGCATGGTTTCGCCTATGGGATGCACACCGCCGTTTTTATCCTTCCAAAACTCTTTGGAGAGTCTGAGCCCCGCAGGGCCGTCTGCCATCACCAGTGCGGGCAGACCTGCTACGCCGTCAGCCGTCTCTCCCGCCGCTCCTGCCACGGATTTTGAGGCGTTGCCAATCACGGATAAAATATCAGGTCCTTTTTTATGGTAGCCCACGCATAAGGTGATCAGCTCTTTTACAGACAGTTTTTTGGCAAGCTGTAACGCTTCCTCATCCGGCAAGTGTGACATCGGCTTTTGGCGGTGCGCCACGTCCTCTGCCAAAAGGGGAAAAGCAGGTATATCGGAAGAATACGCCTCGTTTTGCCATTTGGCATCGGGCTGAAGGGTTTCTATATCGGGGTTTTTCAGCTTGGTATCTGTCTCCCAAAGCAGAATCTCTTCTTTGGCTTCCAGACTCGCCAAAGGCAAAAGCGCTCTGCTGTCAAAGCCAATATACAGGCGGTATACGCCTTTTTCTAAAAAATACTTTTTGCCTTCTTTGTCATGTCCCGCTAAATCTGCCAAATCCATACGGAGGGTCACCGTCTCTGTGTCACCCGCCGCTATCTCATTTGTTTTTTGAAACGCGCAAAGTGCGAGCTTGGGGTATGGTTGGGAGGTGCAAGGGGCGGAAGCGTAGATTTGTACCGTCTCTTTTCCTGAAAACGCTCCCACGTTTTCCACTTTTGCCGACACTGTCAGGTGTCCTTGCTCTTTTTTAACCGTCTTTTCCCCAAGTGAAAAGTCCGTATACCCAAGACCGTAGCCAAAGGGAAACAGCACAGGCTTGTCAAAAGAGGAAAAATACCGATAGCCCACGAACATCCCTTCGCCGTAGTAGGTGTTGTCTCTGTGACCGAAATGCAAAGCCTCGGGATAGGCAGAATAGGGCGCCCAGGTCTGGCTCAGCTTTCCGCTGGGATAAGCCTTGCCCAGCAGTAGGTCAGACAGTACATTCCCCGTCTCTGCCCCCAGCTGGGACAAAAGAAGAATATTTTTTACTTCCATCACGGGTGTAAGGTCTACCTGCCCGCCTACGTTCAGCACCAGGCAAAAGCGTCTGTACTGTCGGTTGGCTTGGAGAATATCCCGAATCTCCGTTTCCGTCAGGCAAAAGTCACCGGGGGTCACTTTCCTGTCGTTGCCTTCTCCCGACACACGCCCCAGTACGTACACGCCAAGGTCCCCCTCCCCCGAAAGGGGCAGGTCATAGTCGGGCTCACCCATCACAGCACCCATGCCAAGCATCACCGCCAGCACCCTTTGGCGTCTGGCTTCTTCTTTGATGCTTTTGATAAAATCCACCTTTGCTTTTGCCAGAATGTTATCGTAACTATCCAGCCAATTTTGGGTGGTAACCGTAAAACCCCCCGCTAAAAGTCCTTCTTCAATAGACACCGTGTGCCTTACATTCACGTCTCCGCTACCTGTTCCGCCCTTTTGGGTACGCCTTGCTCCGCTGCCGTAGAGGGCAAGCTTTTCGGGGGCGTCAAGGGGAAAAGTACCGTCTTTTTTCAGCCACACAGCGCACTCAGGCGCAAGCGCTCGGACAGTTTGTCCGTGGAGAAGCTCCAATTTGGTGTTGGTCATACCGTGTCCCTTTCTGCATTGCGGTTTTTCTCTATACATCTCCATTATACAACAATTTGTCGCATATCACAACCATAAATTGTGAATTTTTCCTCTTGACTTTTATTTAACAGATTGTTATTCTATACATATATGCTGAATTTACTCTGTTTTGGAGGTTCTTTATGGCAACTTACGCTTTATCCCAAAGAGAAATCCCCCTGCATTGCGGCTACGACGTCATCGTGGTCGGGGGCGGTCCTGCAGGCTGTGCCGCCGCGATTGCTTCTGCGGAGCAGGGCGCAAAAACCCTTCTGCTTGAATCCACAGGCGCGCTGGGGGGCATGGCTACCTCAGGTCTTGTGCCTGCCTGGTGTCCATACAGCGACGGTGAAAGAGTCATCTACCGCGGCATTTCCCAAAGAGTGTTTGAGGCGCTGAAAGCCCAGATGCCCCACGTCAAGCCCGAATCCACCAACTGGGTGCCCATCGACAGCGAAAAGCTCAAACGCATCTACGACGATATGGTCACGGAGGCAGGGGCAGAGGTGCTGTTTTTCTCGCTTCTCTCAGGCGTGGAAACCGACGGAGACGGCAACGTCACCGCCCTGCTGGTGTCCAACAAAAGCGGCCTTTCTGCTTACCAAGCCAAAATGTATATTGACTGCACGGGTGACGGTGACCTCGCAGTCTGGGCAGGCGCAGAATACCACCAAGGCGACGAGGTGGGCGAGGTGCAACCTGCCACCCTTTGCTTTACCATGTCGGGCGTCAACGAATACGCCTACCTCAACGGCCCCATTCTCCATACGGGCGTCAACCCCCAAAGCCCCTTTCTGGATATGCTGGGCAAGCCCGAATATCCCCATCTCAGCGACCGCCATATGTGTCAGAATCTGGTGTCCTCGGGCAGAGTGGGCTTTAACGCCAACCACCTCTGGAACGTCTACCCCGACCAACCTCGGGTCATGAGCGACGCCATGATAGAAGGCAGAAAAATCGCCTGGGATATTCAGAGAGCATTAAGAGACTGCCATCCCGCCGCCTTTGGAGGCGCCACCGTTGCCCAGACCGCGGCCCTGATGGGCATTCGCGAAACCCGCCGCATTGTGGGCGACTATACTCTGGTGGCAGACGACTACTATGCCCGCCGCGATTTCCCCGATGAGATCTGCCGTTGCTGTTACTATATTGACATGCACGGCAACCGCCACGAGCAAAAGACCCTTACCGAACGCCAGCTGGCAGAACGCTCTGCCCGTTACGGCAAAGGCGAGTCCTACGGCGTGCCCTACCGCACCCTCACCCCCAAAGGACTGCACAACGTCCTTGTGGCAGGCCGCTGTATTTCCGCAGACCGCGCCGTCCAGGCAAGCGTGCGCATTATGCCCGCCTGCATGACCACGGGCGAGGCCGCAGGCATCGCCGCCCACCTTGCCCTCTCCATAGGAGACGTCCACAAAGTCCCCACCGACACCCTGCGAGACATCCTCCTCTCCCGCGGCGCTTACATTCACTGATTATTCGCCTATCGTTTCAAAAAGCAAGGACACCTTTTTGCGGTGTCCTTTTCCTCAAAACCAAAAGGAGTTAAAATGAACACCAAAAAACTCACCTTCCTGGAGTCCGTTATGCTGGTGGCAGGGGCAGGCATCGGCACAGGCATTCTCACCATCCCCTACGCCATTGCCAAAATCGGCATATGGGGCACCATGGCGGCACTTGTGCTGGCATATATCGCCAGCGCCGCCATGTATCTGGTCATTGCCGACCTGACTCGCAATTCCGTCCGCTCCGATGACCTTTTGGGTATTCTGGACGAGCATCTTTTCGGGGGAAAAGGGAAGAAGCCTCTCCATATGCTGTTTTTGGTCATGCTGGTGCTGCTGCTACTGGAAAACCTGGTGGTCTATATTCTCTCTGCCGGGCAGGTCATGGCAGACCTTCTTTCTATCAAACCTCTCTTTGCATACATCATTTTTTATCTTCTGGCATCTCTTGTGGTCATGTTTGGCGTAAAGGGCATGGGCGTGGGCGAGAAAATTTCCGTGGGCCTCATTTCCCTTGTGGTACTGCTTTTAGGCGCGCTGTCTCTCGTTTACCGCAAAGGCAGTCTGTCCTTTACCTTTGGCAGAGCAGATACCGTCTTTGCCGTCTACGGCCTTTTTATGTTTGCGTTTTCCGCTATCTTTTCGGTGATGCAGGTGTGTAACCACATTGCCAAGCCCGAAAAGGCAGGCAAAGCCATTCTCTTTGGTCTCACTCTGAACGCATTGATTACGCTTTTATTTTCTCTTGCCACCCTGGTCGGCTCTGTGACCGTCACAGAAATTGCCACCGTTGGGCTTTCGGACGGCATCGGGATCCCCTTTGTCAAGGTGCTTTGCGGTGTTTTGGTACTGTTTGCCATGTTTACTTCTTTTTGGTCCAGCGGATTTGCCTTTGCCGACGTGATCGGCGGGCAATGCAAAACCCCCTACCGCCTGTCCTGGCTCATTGCCACCCTGCCAGCCTTACTGCTCACGGCGGTGCTGCCGCTTACCCTTCTTGATTTTATCCAGATTGGCGCAGGCGCGCTGTCGGTGATTTTGGTTTTGGTGGTGCTTCCTGCCTATACCCACGCAGTCAAACAGGCCCAAAAGCCCCTGCTTCTCGGCAAGCACAGCGGCAAAAAATGGCTTCTTGTTTCCGTTGCCATTGCCATTTTGCTGATGTCTGTTTCCTCATTTATTCCAATCCGATAAAGAAAGGGAAAACCATGAAAATCGCTTTACTCTCTCCTGCGGGAGCGATGCACAGATATAACGGTATGTTTCATAAGGGCCTTCATTACGCTCCCATCACTCTGGCGTTGCTTGCCGCCCTCGTGCCAAAGGAACTGCAGGCGGAAGTGGTCATCTACGATGAAACCGCCGAGGCGATTCCCCTCAATACCGATGCCGACGTGATCGCTATCACCTGTATCACAGGCACGTCCAGTCGGTGCTACCGCTTTGCCGACTATTTCAGAAGCCTTGGCAAAACCGTACTTATGGGCGGTGTCCACCCGTCTCTTATGCCAAAAGAAGCCGCAGAGCATGCCGACGCCGTATTGGTAGGGTTGGGTGAAAAAACCTTCCCTCAGGCGCTTTTGGATATCCAAAGCGGAAAACTGGAGAAGTTTTACTTTGGAGAAGGTTGCCCCGATATTGCAGGCCGCCCCCTCCCTCGCAAGGACCTGCTCAAAAAGAAAAAATACATCACCTTAAATACCGTAGAAGCGGTGCGGGGCTGTAACCACTCCTGCACCTTCTGCGCCTATCCCGCGGCATTTGGGCAAAAGGTCATCACCCGCCCCGTAGAAGACGTGATTGCAGAAATCAAGTCTTTTAGAGGCAAAGAGGTGATTTTTCCCGACGTCAATCTGATTGCCGACGTGCAATATGCCAAAGCCCTCTTTTCTGCCATGATTCCTTTGAAAAAATGGTGGATGGGGCTGACCACCACCGCCATCGGCCACAATGAAGAACTGTTGGAAATTTTCAGAAAAAGCGGCTGTAAGGGTTTGCTTGTAGGCTTTGAATCCGTCAACCAAGCCACCCAGCAGGGCATCCACAAGGGCGTGAACCGCGTAGACGAATACAAAGCCCTCATGGATAAGCTCCACCGCAAAGGCATTATGGTCATGGGTTGCTTTGCCTTTGGCGCAGACGAAGACGGCCCCGACGTGTTCCGCCGTACCGTTGACCTTTGTATTGAAGCCAAAATCGACCTGCCCCGCTTTTCCATTATCACCCCCTTCCCGGGTACACCCTTTTATCGGGAACTGGAAGAGCAAGGGCGCATCGTGGAGCGGGATTTTGCCATGTACGACGTGGAGCATTGCGTCTACAAACCAAAGCAAATGACCAAAGAAGAACTGGAAGCGGGCATTGCCTGGGCATGGAAGGAAACCTACTCATGGAAAAACATCTGGAAACGCCTGGACCTGACCAAGCCCAAAACCATGAAAAGCCTGTTTATGCTGGTCAACATCGGATACAGAAAATACGCCAAAGAATTTGATATTTTCGGCGCGGATATCATGAGTGATAACAGCGATATTCCCGAGGCGGTGCAGCGCTGAAAGTTTCATTTGTCTGATGCATCAGACAAATGAAAGCGATATAAATCCTCACGGATTTGCGATATAAGCTATGCTTGCGATATTTGCCTTACGGCAAGCTATATGCCGCGAACTGCGCGGCGTGAGGATTTATAGATAGCGTACTTTCAACCACGTTTGCCATCGGCAAACATATCGCTATTATGCGTAGCATAATAATATCGCTGTTTGCTAACAAACAATATCGCATTCATTTTGAATGAACATTTCAAAACGAATACATCGCGTGAGCGAAGCGAACCAACACTTTACGAATATATCGCTATTGTCCTTTCTCCCGCATATTCCGACACCTTCAGGAGTCTTTACCTAAATGAAAATACTGTTTGTCACACCCTACGACAATAACTATCGCTATAAAAGTGCCTTTTCCAAATCCCTGACCTATATGCCTCTGACCATGCCCTATCTTGCAGCCTTGGTACCTGCCTCTCTTGGAGCGGAGTGCAAAGCGGTGGACGAAGGGGTGGAAAAATGCAACTACGATAGGCTGGGCTTTTACGATATCGTCGCCATTACCGCTGTTACCTCCTCCGTGCGCCGCGGCTACGAGCTTGCCGCCTATTTCAAAGCAAAAGGCAGCTACGTGGTCATGGGCGGTCACCACGTGACCCTTTTGCCCGATGAGGCGCTTGAGCACGCCCACACGGTGATCACAGGTCCCGCCGATCGCGTCTGGCCCGCCTTTTTGCAAGACTATGCAAAAGGAACTCCCCAACGCCGCTACAACGGTGAGCATGGCGATATCGGTATGGCGCCCGTCATTCCCAGAAGGGAACTGATGCAAAAAAGAAAATACATTTTCGCCCCCACCGCGGTGGCGAATTTCGGGTGCATGAATCGGTGCGAATTTTGCGTTATCAATTCTTTTTGGGGCGGCACCCACGCCGCAAGAAATTTGCAAGACGTGATCGCAGAGATCAAGTCTCTGAAAAGCAAATATATTCTCTTTCTCGACCCCTCTCCCACCTCCAACCGCCCCTATGCCAAAGCGTTTTTTAAGGAGCTGATTCCCCTCGGTATCAAATGGGCAGGCCTTTGCACCACAGACGTCTGCGAAGACGAGGAGCTGTTTGATCTCATGATAGACAGCGGATGCATCGGCATTCTCATGGGCTTTGAAACCTTTTCGGAAGAAAACCTGCGGGAAAGCCACAAGAAAAACAAGGTGCAAAAGTATAAAGAGGTGGTGGACAAGTTCCACGGGCGAGGCGTGTCCATTCTTGGCACCTTTATGCTGGGCTTTGACGGAGACACCAAGGAGAGCATTATGAAAATGCCCGACTACATAGAAGAAATCGGGGTAGACATCCCCCGCTTTGCCATCCTTACCCCCTATCCCAACACTCCTACCTACGAAAAACTCCAAAGGGAAGGGCGTATGCTTTCCACCGACTGGAACGACTACGACAGCATCCACGCCCCCTTCTCTCCCAAGCATCTCACCCCCACCGAGCTGGAGGATATGCTGCTTTGGGTGTCCAAAGAATGCTATACGGTAAAACGCATCTTCAAACGCATCACCCGACATAGATGCGGCGGCATCCTGAAAGTGATGCTGAATTTCGGATTCAAGATTTTCCATCAAAAGCAGGAAAGAAACCTGAAAAAGACCCGAAAACATTATACCTGAGGGAGAAACCCATGAAAGTCACGTTGATTAAAGTCAGTATGTTTGGCGACAAAAGCCACGATGCCATAAAGCCCCTGGTGTTTGCCGTCTTTGACGCCATCACGCCCAAAGACGTGGAAATGGAATATATTGACGAGCGCATTGAGCCCCTGCCCCAAACCATTGATGCCGACGTGATCGCTCTTTCGGTAGAAACCTTTGCCGCCCGCAGAGCCTATGACATTGCCAGAAAATATAAAACGCCAAGTAACCGCATCGTCATGGGCGGCTTTCACCCCAGCGCCGTGCCCGAAGAAGCCCTTGCCTTTTGCGATACGGTTCTGGTGGGGGATGCGGAAGACACCTGGCCTGCCTTTTTAGAGGACTGTCAAAACGGCGCGCCCAAAACCACCTATATCTCCGCCCATAGACACCCTCTCCCAAAGCTGGACTTTAACAGCCCCGCCTTTCGCGGCAAAAAGTACCACCCCATCGGGCTTGTGCAGTTTTCAAGAGGGTGCCGCTACCATTGCGATTTTTGCTCGGTCAGCTCCTTTTATACCGCAAAGGTGCGGCAGAAATCCATCGAGACGGTGGTAGAAGAAATTCGCCACATCAAAGAAAAGATTCTCTTTTTTATTGACGATAATCTTTTTTTGGACGAAGCCTCCGCCCTGGCGTTGTTTGAGGCTATAAAGCCCCTCAAAAAGAAGTGGGCGTGCCAGATCAGCATAGACGTGGCAACAAACGACAAACTGCTTTCCGCCATGAAGGAAAGCGGCTGTATGCTGGTGATGATCGGCTTTGAATCTCTCAGCCCCGCCAACCTCAGACAAATGAAAAAGGCGGCAAATCTCCAGATCGACACCTACGAAAAAGCCATCAGAAATATCTACCGCCACCGCATGATGATCGACGCCATGTTCGTTTTGGGATATGACAGCGACACCCCCGCGTCCATTGAAGAAACCCTGCGCTTCGCCAAAAAACACAATTTCGCCACCGCCAATTTCAATCCTCTCATCCCCATGCCCCATACCGCCCTCTACGCGCGCCTTCGCGACGAAGGCAAGCTGATATACGAAAAATGGTGGATGGAGAGGGGATATAAATACGGTGATACCGTCTTTTATCCCCAAGGCATGACCGCAAAAGAACTGCAGGAAGGCTGCAAATCCGCCCGATACCGCTTTAATTCCATTGGCTGTATTCTGAAACGGCTGTTTTGCAACTCTATACACCTCTCCCCCCTCCGCGCCGTGGTGTTCCTCTTGCTCAACTTCATCAACCGAAAAGAAATTCACAGAAAACAAGGGCAGGTACTGGGTGGCGAAACCCATTGACCTTTGCTTCAAGTCGGAAAGGAAAAAACATGAAAATCACCTTTGTTCTCCCTGCCATCGGTAAGAAAAAAGGGCAGACCTATCTGAAAAGCTGGCTCATGGAGCCACTGACTATTGCCGTTTTGAATACCATGATTCCAAAGAGCTATGAAAGAGAATTTTTTGACGATAGAATAGAAAACATCAATTACGATACCCCCACCGACGCGGTGTTCATTACCGTAGAAACCTACACCGCCAAACGCGCCTATTTTATCGCAGAGCAGTTCAGAGCCCGTGGCAAAAAGGTGATCATGGGCGGCTACCACGTAACCCTTTGCCCCGAAGAAGCCGTGTGTCATGCCGATGCGGTGATCGTGGGGAATGCCGACCGCATCCTTCCTGCCGTGCTGTCGGATCTTGAAAACGGCGCTCTTCAAAGCCGCTACGAAGGCGGCGCCGCCATTGCCTACAAAATGCCCGACAGAAGCATCTACCAAAGCAAGATGAAAAAGTATCTCCCCGTCTCTTTGGTGGAAACAGGGAGGGGTTGCTACCATAATTGCGAATTTTGCTCCATTGCGGGCTACTATCACTCCTGCTATATTCACCGCGAGGTGGCAGACATTATTGCCGAAATCAAGTCCTGTAAACACAAGGTGTTCTTCTTTGTGGACGACAGTATTTTCTCCGACAAAGGCTTCGCTAAAGAGCTGTTTACAGAACTGAAAAAGCTCCATATTATCTGGACGACCCAGATTACCTTAGACATTGCCCGCGATGACGAAACCCTGCGCCTGATGAAGGAAAGCGGTTGCGAAATGGTGCTCATCGGCTTTGAATCTATTCAAAGCGAGAACTTAAAGCAAATGAACAAGGGCTGGACGGAGCGCCTGGGCGAACGGGACCAACTCATTCAAAAGATCCACGACGTGGGCATCAGTATTTACGCCAGCTTCGTGTTTGGCTTTGACGGTGACAACGAGGACACCTTTAGAGAAACCCTGGCATTTTGCAAGAAACACCAATTCTTCGTGGTGGCGTTTAACCACCTGCTGATTTTCCCCCACACAAAAACCTACGATGCCTTCAAAGCCGACGACCGCCTGCTTTCCGAAAACTGGTGGCTGGAAAGCGGCTATACCTTTGGCACCATCA
>JAZOBX010000020.1:0-6281 GCA_045596205.1 Eubacteriales bacterium
CAGATCGGCTCCTCCGCCATGCCCTATAAACGCAACCCCATGAGAGCGGAGAGAATGTGCGCTTTGTCTCGCTATGTGATCGTGGATGCGCTGAATCCTGCCATGACCGCTTCTACCCAATGGTTTGAAAGAACCCTGGACGACAGCGCCAACAAACGCATTGCGGTGGCAGAGGCATTTTTGGCAGTGGATGCCATTTTGTCTCTTTACTGCAACGTCACGGAGGGACTGGTGGTGTATCCCAAGGTGGTACAGCGCCGCATGATGGAAAAGCTGCCCTTTATGGCTACCGAAAACATCATGATGGCGGCGGTAAAACGGGGCGGCAACCGTCAGGAGCTCCACGAAGCCTTGCGGGTGCATTCTCATGCGGCGGCGGCAAAAGTCAAGCTGGAGGGCGGCGAATGTGATCTAATTGACCGCATTGCAGAGGACAGTCGGTTTGGTATGACCAAAGCGGAACTGGAGGAGTTGCTTTCCCCCGAAAAATTCATTGGCAGATGCCCTTCTCAGGTGGAAGAATTTATAGAGGGGCGCATTCTGTCTTTGCTAAAGCGTCATGAGGGAGAGACCCTTCACGTGGAGCTCTCTGTATAAACTATAACTTGGAGGTAATAAAATGGCATATTTATCGGATATTGAAATTGCGCAACAGGCCAAGATGCATCCCATTGCGGAGGTGGCTAAGCGCGCCCATATTGACCCTGAAATCATTGAACCCTACGGAAAATATAAAGCCAAGCTGCCCCTTTCTATTTTAGGGGAAAGCCGAAAAAAGGACGGCAAGCTGGTGCTTGTGACAGCCATTACCCCCACCCCTGCGGGTGAGGGCAAAACCACGACCACCATCGGTCTGGCAGACGGGCTGAGAAAAATCGGCAAGGATGCGGTGGTGGCGCTCCGCGAGCCTTCTCTTGGACCTGTGTTTGGTCTGAAGGGCGGCGCGGCAGGCGGCGGTTATGCGCAGGTGGTGCCTATGGAGGACATTAACCTGCATTTTACAGGCGACTTTCACGCCATCGGCGCGGCAAACAACCTGCTTGCAGCTATGCTGGACAACCATATTTACCAAGGCAACGCCCTTGGCATCGACCCCCGTCGCATTACCTGGCGCAGATGTGTGGATATGAACGACAGACAGCTTCGCTCTATTGTGGACGGTCTGGGTAGCCGCGTCAACGGCGTACCCAGAGAGGACGGCTACGATATTACCGTGGCAAGCGAGATCATGGCGGTGCTTTGCCTTGCCAATTCTCTGTCTGACTTAAAACGTCGCATTGGCAATATCGTGGTGGGCTACACCTACGAGGGCAAGCCTGTGACCTGTCGGGAAATCAAGGCGGAGGGTGCCATGACCGCTCTGCTCAAAGACGCTCTCAAGCCCAACTTAGTGCAGACGCTGGAGGGCACTCCCGCATTCGTGCATGGCGGTCCTTTTGCCAATATTGCTCACGGTTGCAACTCTGTGATTGCCACGAAAATGGCCATGAAAATGGGCGACTACGCCATCACCGAGGCAGGCTTTGGTGCTGACCTGGGGGCAGAAAAGTTTTTGGACATCAAGTGCCGCATGGCAGGTCTGACACCCTCTGCCGTTGTGGTGGTAGCCACCATTCGCGCCCTTAAAATGCACGGCGGTGTGGCAAAAACCGAGCTGGGCAAGGAAAATATTGACGCTTTGCTTTTGGGTATGCCCAATCTCCTTCGTCACGTGGGCAACATTCAAAACGTATACGGTCTGCCCGCTACCGTGGCGGTAAACCGTTTCCCCACCGACACAGACGGTGAAATTGCGACTTTGATTTCTGCTTGCGAAAAAGCAGGAGTGAAGGCAATTCTCTCCGACGTATGGGCCAAGGGAGGTGACGGCGCTGTGGAGCTGGCACGCGAGGTGGTACGCCTCTGCGAAGAAGAAAAAGCCGATTTCCGTTTTGCCTACACAGACGAAATGAGCATCAGCGAAAAGCTCCAGGCCCTGACCGTCAAGGTATACGGCGGCAAGAATGTGGTATTTACCAAAGACGCACAAAAGCAAATGAAGGAACTGACCGATATGGGCTTTGGACACTTCCCCGTTTGCGTTGCCAAAACCCAATACAGCTTTTCTGACGATCCCACAAAGCTGGGCGCACCTGCTGATTTTGAACTGACGGTAAGACAGCTGAAGGTCTCTGCAGGGGCAGGGTTTATCGTGGCGCTGACAGGCGAGATTCTGACCATGCCTGGGCTGCCCAAGGTGCCTGCGGCAGAAAAAATAGACGTGGATGAAAACGGTGTAATTTCCGGTCTGTTTTAATCTACACGCTCTCAATTTATCAAAATAAGGAGGGGGTTTTCCATGAAAGAAAAGATTTTAGCCACGGTTGATGCAAAAGTGGATGGCGAACTGATCCTTCACTCAGCGGAAAAAGATCCTGATTACGTCAGAGAATACAAGCTCAGCCAAGCAAAGTATCCCACACTTTCCACAGGGGATGCGGTCTGGCTGGAATTTGAAAACCAATATCTTGCTTGGGTCACAAAAATAACAAAAGAATAAAAAAGCGGAGGTGCTTCAGCTTCTGAACATCTTCTGCGAAAGCAACCTTTGGTTTTAAGACAAACGGAAAGGAAAACATCATGCAATCCATTTTACAAAACGGTCTCTATACCGTTGTGCAATATAAAGGCGGTGTAGGCGCCGCTATGGCCGGCACGGTAGGATTTGCTCTCCTTGCCATGCTGATTCCCTACCTTCTTGGCAGTATCAATACAGCTGTGGTTATATCCCGCTTGCTGTACAAAGACGATATTCGCCGTTACGGTAGCGGCAATGCAGGGATGACCAATATGCTCCGCACCTTTGGTAAAAAAGCGGCGGTGCTGACCTTGCTGGGAGATGTGGTCAAAACACTTCTTGCCATTTTGGTGGGCGGTGTGTTCATGGGCCTGCAGTATATTCGCGGCTTCAGTATCGGATACGGCGGATATCTGGCGGCGCTGTTTTGCATTCTCGGTCACGTATTCCCCATTTATTACCGCTTTAAGGGCGGCAAGGGTGTGCTTTGCACCGCAACCGCAGTCGCGGCGCTTTCTCCTATTGCCTTCGGTCTGCTGTTTGTGGTATTCGTCATTATCGTCGGGTTTACCAAATACGTTTCCCTTGGCTCGGTGATGTGCGCTCTGATGTATCCTCTCTTCCTGTTCAAGTCCTTGCAAGTCGTCATGAACGGCGGAACGGCTCCTGTGCATATGTTACTGATTTCATTTGTGATTGCAGGATTTCTCGTTTGGTGTCACCGCACGAATATTGGCAGACTGATGAGAGGGGAAGAAAACAAGCTTTCATTTAAGAAAAAAGACAAATTTCTTGCCGAAAACGGCAAAGAGGATGCCGAAAAATGAGCGAAACAACCAATCAAAGCCCCACTTTTTCTGAGCAGGATACTGCATTTTTGCAGTTGGTATATTTGGCTGCAAAGGCGGGGGTTTTACGAAAATTGACACTATCTGTTGCAAAAACAGAGGATTTTCCCCTGCGGCAAACGGCACGTTTGGTGTCGCTTCGCGGCAAAACCTATCTCTCTTTTGAAAAAGAGATGGGAAAGGGGAAGGTCAGCCATGAGCATTTTGCCGCAGAGGATATAGAAAAAGCTCTGCTCCCCGTTTTAATGGGGTATAGCAGAGCCAACCTTTGCACCTCTCTTGGAGATGCAGAGATGATGCGCTCCAAAAAAGGAAAAATCACACTCCGCGGTGTGGCAAGTCTGACGTCTGCCATTCTTTCTAAAAAAGAGGAAGAGACGGTGATTTTGCCCTTTAACCGCGAAGTGAAACATATTTTTGATGGTAACGCGCCCTTTTTGCAATACCTGGGGATCAGCGACAAAAACGGCAGAGTCCACGATAAAAAGCAATCCAAATTCCGCCAGATCAACCGCTTTGTAGAGCATTTGGCAGACGTATATTCCCACCTGCCCGAGGAGGGGGTGCTGAGGGTATATGACCTTTGTTGCGGCAAAAGCTATCTGAGCTTTGCCGTATATGCCTATCTGCATGACAAGATGGGGCGCGAGGTAGATATGCTTTGCATGGACCTGAAAGAGGATGTGATTGCCTATTGCGCTGAAACTGCCCACGCCCTTGGTTTTTCGGGTATGCGGTTTGCGGCAGGTGACATTCGCACACTCAGCGAAGAGGATAATCCTCATCTGGTGGTGTCTCTCCATGCTTGCGATATTGCCACGGACATTGTCATTGACACGGCCATTCGCCTGGGCGCGGACGTGATTTTGTCGACCCCTTGTTGCCACAGATACCTGAGCCGTCGGTTTGACAGTCCTGCCCTTGCGTTTGTGTATAGCCATCCTCATCTGGCGGCAAGATTGGGCGAGACGGTAACGGATGCCTTGCGACTGCTGAGAATGCAGAAAAACGGATACAAGGCGGAGGCGGTGGAGCTGATTGACCTCTCTGACACACCCAAAAATACCCTGCTCCGCGCAGTGAAGATTCCTCATTTTAACCCTAACGGGCCACGGGCGCAGGCACTTAAAAAAGAATACGATGCGGCTCTCCGCTTCCTTTTGGGAGAGCAGGCAGAAGACTACTTAAAGGACATTGGCATATGACGTATATGACCCATTCCCCCGCAGAAACGGAAGCGGTGGGCGAGGCGCTTGCCCTCTCACTTGTCGAAAAAAGCAAAACGGATCTGCCGATTTTGCTGTACGGCGACCTTGGTGTGGGCAAAACCGCATTTACCAGAGGCTTTTGCCGCCCGCTGGGAATTATGCGGGTAAAGAGCCCTACCTATACGGTGGTCAACGAATACCAAGGCGCATCCCACAAGGTGTATCACTTTGATTTATACCGTCTGTCGGGCATAGAGGATATTGCAGGCATTGGATACGACGATTATCTTTCCCTTCCAGGCTTTAAGATCTGCGAATGGTCGGAGCGGCTGGAGCAAGACCTGCCTGATGCCTACGTGACGGTAAAACTGGAGCGCACCGAAGAAGAAGGCGTGCGCCTGGTGACCCTGACAGAACATTTTTAACATGACGGAGAAAAACATGATTACTCTGGCACTTGAAAGCACCGCAAAAACCGCATCGGTTGCCATTGCAAAAGACGGCAAGGTGCTGTATATGTCCCAAAGCAACAACGGACTGACCCACAGCGAACAGCTGCTCCCCATGGCAGAGCAGGCGATGAAAACCACTCATCTGACCGTGGACGATCTGTCGCTGCTGTCCTGCACAGTAGGACCCGGCTCCTTTACGGGCGTGAGAATTGCCACTTCCATGATCAAGGGATTTGCGCTGGGAAAAGACATTTCCACCGTGGGTGTGAGTACCCTCCATTCTCTGGCGCAGAATCTAATGCCCCTCAGCGGTATTTTCTGCCCTGTAATGGATGCCAGACGAGAGCAGGTATATACCGCGCTCTTTTCCTCTGACGGCGAAACGCTGACACGGCTCACGGAAGACACCGCCATTTCTCTTGAGGAGCTTTCAAAAAAGCTGGAAGCCTACAGCGAAATGCCAATTTATTTTGTGGGTGACGGTTACGAGGTTGCGCACCGCTATATGCAAAATACCTCGGTGAGAGTAAAGGAAACGCCCATGGCCCTGATTTGGCAAAACGCCGCATCCACCGCCATTTTGGCAGAAAAGCTATACAGCGAGGGCAAAGGGGTTTCTGCCAAGGAGCTGATGCCCACGTATTTACGGTTGCCCCAAGCCGAGCGCGAACGGCTGGCAGGCACTCTGCACACGCCTACCGTAGAATAAACACAGCAAAAGCAGAAAAGCACTCACGGCAGGCAAAATGCCACGTGAGTGCTTTTTCTTTTTGAAAAACAAGGCGCAAACGGCAGAGAAGCAACCGCAGAAAGCAAAAGCTATCAGGCAAAGGCGGCAGAGAGGGTCTCCACGGCATTGTCTTCGATGACGAGGGTGGAATGCTCCTTGACGTAGGCAAGCATGGTATATCCGCGCCGCTTTTGGGCGTATTCCTCCAAAAAAGAAAGCTCTCCTGCTTGCCGCTTTGCGCCGCTGGAAACACATTCTTCAAGGCAAAGATACCATTCGCCCGCCTGCCCACGGTAGAGAGAACTGCGGCGTTTGTATCCCCGCCGTCTGATTTCAAGGACGACAGAAAGCAATTCCTCAAAGCACCCGAAAATATAATAACAAAGACGGATAGACAGCATGGTGATTTCCCTTGGGTGCGACGGTTTGGTTTCGTTTTCTTCTTTGGTTTTGGAGAGCTTGGTGACAAACATTTCACACCCACCG
>JAZOBX010000021.1:0-5157 GCA_045596205.1 Eubacteriales bacterium
TCTATTTTTTCTTCCTTTTGCATACAGTAAAAAAGAAAAGGGAAAGGGGGAAGAAAATGAAAAAAGGTTGGTTTGGTGTTGCTCTTTTGGTTGCACTTTCTTTTCTGCTCACTTCCTGCGCCCATTATCCCCACCCCGATGATTTGTTTTCCCGCTTTGCGGAAAAATACCCCTTGCCTCCGGGGAAGGTGTTTCGCACATCTGCAAATGAGGGGGAGGAAGAGCATCTCTCCCACGATCTGTTTCGCAAGATCTATGCCCGTCCCGACGGCAGCGACGATTTTGAAGATATAGAAAGCTGTGTGGTCTGGCATGGCACCTCTGTCCACGCGGTCTACGAAATGGGCATTTTCCTTTGTCGCGACGGTGATAGCGCCAAGTCGGTGTGGCTCATGTGCCAAAGCCGCCTGGACCTGCTTTCCTCTTTTCAAAGCTACGCCAACACAGAAGCCGTAGACACCGCCGTCCTCCACCTGTCGGGGCGCATGGTGGTGTTTTTGGTCCTCCCCGACAACGCCACCGCCCGGCGCGTCATGGATCGGTTACTTTGATGCCGCAAAATTGACGATTGCTTTGCTGTGCGAAAATGCAGATAAAAAGTTGAACTGTTCGCTCAAATGTGCTATAATTTTCAAAAAAAGAACAGGGTGAAAAACATGAGTATATACCAAAGGCTGAAAGATTTACGGGAAGATGTCGACAAAACCCAAGAGGACATTGCTAAGGTCATAGGCACCAGCCAATCCTATTATGCCCAATATGAAAACGGCAAAAGAGCAATTCCTTTTGAGCGCGTGGTGGTTTTTGCAGAGTATTACAACGTGTCTCTTGACTATATCGCAGGTTTGATTGACACGCCAAGAAAACTGAAATAAGCTCCTGCTTTATGGGAGAAATTGTTTGGACAAATCCTCAAAGACAAGAAAAGGACAGAGAATGGTTTGCATTCTCTCTCCTCTTTATTTGTGGGAAAATGTTTACATTTTCGCCAGTGCGTCTGCCAGTGCCTTGGCGGTCACTTTCAGTTTTTCCAGCTTGCTTCTTTCGGCTTCTACCACAGCGGCGGGTGCTTTGGCAACAAAGCCTTGGTTGCCCAGTTTTGCTTCTGCACGGGCAATTTCAGACTGGGTCTTGGTCAGCTCTGCGTTCAGGCGTGCCTTTTCTTTTTCCAGGTCCACCATATCTGCCATAGGGATATAGATGGTGGCGGCATCGGTGACGATGCTGACAGCGCCTTCATCCTCGTAGCCGTCCACAATCTCTACTTCGGAGGCGGAAGCCAGCTTTTGGAAGAAGGGAGTCGCGGCAAGGAAGCTGTCGCCGAATGCGGTTTTGACAAACAGCTTTGCCTTGCGGGAGGGAGGCACGTTCATTTCTGCTCTGCGACCGCGAATGCCGCGAATGGCGTCAATGATGCGGTCAAAATCCTTAGCTTCTGCAGAAAAGTCGGGAATTTCCTCCACGGTGGGATAGCTGTCGATCATAATGGACTCGGCCGCATGGGGCAGAGACTGGTAAATTTCTTCGGTGATGAAAGGCATATAGGGATGGAGAAGCTTGAGAATGCCTGTCAGCACGTATACCAGAGTGGCTTGGGCAATCTTTGCGCCCTCAGACTCTTTTTCAAACAAACGGCTCTTGCAAAGCTCCACATACCAGTCGCAGAAAATATCCCAGATAAAGTTGTAGATTTCAGAGAGGGCAATACCCAGTTCAAACTTATCCAGATTTTCTCTGACTGCTTCCACCAGGTGACGGAAATGGGCAAGTACCCACTTGTCCTCGGGGGCAAGCTTCGTGGCAGAGGGCAGGGCAGGGACTTCGTCGCCCTCAGGCAGATACATCAGCACGAAGCGGGAAGCGTTCCAAAGCTTGTTGGCAAAGTTACGGGCGGCTTCGATTTTTTCATCGGAGAAGCGCATATCATTGCCGGGAGAGTTGCCGCTGGCGAGAGCAAAGCGGAGGGCGTCTGCTCCGTATTTTTCAATAATCAGCAGGGGGTCTATACCATTTCCGAGAGATTTGGACATTTTTCTGCCCTGCGCATCGCGGACAAGTCCGTGAATGAGAACGTGGTCAAAGGGTGCCTTGCCCATATATGCCAAGCCCGAGAAAATCATTCTGGAAACCCAGAAGGTGATGATATCGTAGCCGGTCACGAGAGTGGAGGTGGGGTAGAAGCGCATCAGATCCTCGGTATCCTCGGGCCAGCCGAGAGTTGAGAAGGGCCACAGAGCTGAAGAGAACCATGTATCAAGGGTGTCGGGGTCCTGAGTCATATGACCGCCGCACTTCGGACAAACCTCGCATCCGTTTTCACTGACAACGGTGTGACCGCATGCGTCGCAGTAATAAGCGGGGATTCTGTGACCCCACCAGAGCTGACGGGAGATACACCAGTCCTGGGTGTTTTCCATCCAGTGGAAGTAGTTTTTGTCAAATCTTTCGGGAACGAACTTGATTCTGCCGTCGCGAACAGCTTCAACAGCGGGCTTTGCGAGGGGCTCCATCTTAACGAACCACTGCAGTCTGATCATGGGTTCGATGGTGGTTCCGCAGCGGTAGCAGGTACCAACCTCGTGCTTGAGGTCTTCGATTTCGGCAAGATATCCGCCTGTGCGAAGGTCTTCCACGATGGCTTTTCTCGCCTCGTATCTGTCCATGCCAGCGTATTTCGGATAATTTTCGGTAATCTTCGCGGATTCGGTGAGAACAACCTCCATGGGGAGATGGCATCTGCGACCAACCTCGAAGTCGTTGGGGTCGTGTGCGGGAGTGATCTTAACGCATCCGGTACCCTTGTCAAGCTGCGCGTGCTCGTCCGCAACGATCGGAATACGGCGTCCAACGAGGGGGAGAACAACGTACTTGCCGATCATATCCTTGTAGCGCTCGTCATTGGGGTTAACAGCAACCGCAGTGTCGCCAAGGAGAGTTTCGGGACGTGTGGTAGCAACTTCAACGTATCCGCCGCCGCCAACCAGGGGATAACGGATGTGCCAGAAGTGACCGTTCTGTTCTTCGTAGTCAACCTCGGCATTGGAGATGGAAGTCTTGCAGTGCGGGCACCAGTTGATAATTCTTTCACCACGATAGATAAGACCCTTGTCATAAAGCTGAGCGAATACTTTTCTTACAGCCGCGGAGCATCCTTCATCAAGAGTAAATCTTTCTCTTGACCAGACGCAGGAGGAGCCCATCTTCTTGAGCTGCTCAATGATTCTGCCGCCGTACTGCTTCTTCCAGTCCCAAGCGCGTTCAAGGAATTTTTCGCGGCCGAGATCTTCCTTGGTGAGTCCTTCCTTGCGCATCGCTTCCACGATTTTCGCTTCGGTGGCGATGGATGCATGGTCGGTACCGGGGAGCCAGAGCGTGCAGAAGCCCTTCATTCTCTTGTATCGGATGAGGATGTCCTGCAGAGTGTTATCGAGAGCATGTCCCATGTGGAGCTGACCGGTGATATTCGGCGGGGGAATTACGATGGAATAATGCTGTTTTTTGTGGTCGATGACAGGCGTGAACAGCTTTTTGTCGCACCATTCGTTATAGATTCGTCCTTCAAATTCGGAAGGCGAATAGGTCTTTGGAAGTTCTTTTCTCATATCTGTTGTCCTTTCGGAAATATTATACGGATTTGTCCGGGAAAATACAAAAGCGTCCTGCACTTGAAAAACAGGACGCAGAAATTGCGCGGTACCACCCGAATTCACGGCATAAAGCCATGCGCTCTTTGCATCCTTAACGCGGATTTACGCCGCCGGCTGAGATTGACGGAAATCCGCAATTTTCACCCGCGGAGCTCGGGGACGACCTTCAACTACCATCCGCCGCGATGCTCACACCGTTCATCGCTCGCTGTATGCCTCAGATAATTTACTCCTTCCCGTCAGAGCCGATGGGATATTTCATTCGTACATTATATTATAGCACAGGCTTATTCCGCTGTCAAGAGTTATTCTTGAGGTCCGAAATTTAAAATGCTTTCCCGAAGCTCCCGACCGATGTATGAGCAAAACCGCCCTGATCCCTCGGACCAAAGCGGCTTTGTTCTGTTATTTCTTATTCTTCAACGGTTTCAGCTTCGGGAGCGTTCTTCTTAACGCTTTCGATACCGTTCAGTGCGCTGTCCTTAGCCTTGTAGCCTTCGCTTGTGGCAATCACTTCACCGTTGCGGGCCTTGAGACGGAAGCGATATTCGCCTGACTTGTCGGTGTAAAGCTCGAACTTGGGATGCTTCTTTGCTTCTACGGGTTCAACAGTCTGGTCTTCGATTTCGCCAATGCAGCACTTCTTTACACTTTCGATGCCGTTTTTGCAAGCCGCTTCAGTGGTATAAACCTCGCTGGTTGCGATAACCTGACCGTTTGATGCCTTAAGATCGAACTTAACGCCGGTAGCTGTGGTTCTGATAACAAACTTTCCCATAATTTCCTCCGAATCAAATTTTTTTCAGATCTTTGTCCGAAAATCTTGTTTTCACTCGGAAAATCAGATTTTCGTTTGAAAAATTATACCACAATTCCACATCCTTTTCAAGCCCAAAGCCGTATTTTTCTAAAAACTATGCGTAAAAAAACAAAAAGAGACCGTGCCGAAGCGCAGTCCCTTCTGTTTAGGTATAACTTAGATGAGTTCCTTAACCTTGGAGCTCTTACCAACTCTGTCACGGAGGTAGTAAAGCTTAGCACGGCGAACCTTACCGCGGCGGATAACGTCAACCTTAGCTACGTGAGGAGAGTGGAGGGGGAAGGTCTTTTCAACACCGCAGCCGTAAGCTACACGGCGAACAGTAAAGGATTCGGAGATACCGCCGCCATGCTTAGCGATAACGGTGCCTTCGAACATCTGGATTCTTTCGCGGGTACCTTCTTTGATAAGGTTGTGAACACGGATGGTGTCACCGATGTTGAAGGAAGGTGCGTTTTCCTTCAGCTGCTCTCTGGAAAAAGCGTCGAGTTTGTTCATTGGAATCGACTCCTTTCAAAAATCAAAGCGTTCATGCGAGCATTGCAGAGGACTGCTTTGTCAATATACACGCGGCAGTTATTTCCTGCACACGCAGAGTTTATTATAGCATACTTTTTTTCGCAATGCAAGCTTTTTTCAAAAATATTTTCTTCCGCCCCGATATTTCTGATTAAATTTACAGTTTATTTA
>JAZOBX010000022.1:0-3172 GCA_045596205.1 Eubacteriales bacterium
TTTTACCTCATCTGCCGCAAGATCTGCATTTGTAACAATCGCTACAAAGCGCTGATGAATTCCGTATTCTTCGGTGACGACTGAACCGTTGAGGCCCATTTGTCCTAAACCGGCGGCAACCGCTTCAAGGGAGTCGCAGGAAGCATCGTTAAACTGACCGCGAGGACTGCCAACAGTAGAACCTGCACCTGTGAGATTGTGAGAGTAAACGGCTTCGTAGCCGAGTGCGTTCAGAACTCGGCAGATAGAATATGCCAGATGACCTGTTAAACGGTTTACCTCGTATTGGGTAAAAACGTAAGGTCCCACTGCTTCTGCGGGGGGCTTACCAACGCGGGTGGCGGGTGTATCGGGATAATGCATACCTAATACAATTACTGATTTTGCACCGTTAATCAGTTTGCTTGGATTGGTAAATTGTCTTTCAACCTCTTTTACCACCGGGTCAAATGGCATCATGCTTGGGTTTTTATCCTCAACCACAAAGACCTTTTCGTCCTTTCTTAACTTCTTGAGCTGGTCGGCAATGCTGTCTATCGTTTCAATGGAGGCAACGCCGAAAAGATCGGCTCCTTTTTCTGCGGCTACTTGTTTTAACTGCTTTTTTAAATCGTTGGCAGGAGAAATAGCCGAAAGGTTGGTTGACGCTTTATCGACAAATGGAGCGCTGGTAAGAATCAGAGAAGTCTGGATAAAAGTGTTGTCTGTATCACTAATCTTACACAATTCACAAAAAGGCTTATGGGACATGGTTGTTTTGGGTAACGCAGTATAGCCCAAGGATTCCAATTCACGGCAGATATCCAGTTCGGTAAAGTCTGCGTTAAAGCGGGCAATGCGTCCATAACTGTCTATGGCATCTGCGCGAGTTTTGTGGCAGCTGTCAAAGCTTTCTATATGAGCCATACTTCCGTTATGGTCAATATTGGCTTCTTTAGGAATTTGATAGCGTGAGGTGAGAAGAATCGCACTGACGCCGTCAGGTAATTCTTTTGTAATATCAATGCCTCCCTTTGTCAATGTTTCTTTTGAAATAAAATGAACACTGTCTAAATCCCAGGCTCTTGCATGAATCAAAAGTTTGTCGTAAATGCTACGATGGACGGGTAAGTCACTCGGTGTCACGTGACGTTTACGGCGAACTGTTTTTTTGCAGTACTCTTCATCAGGCTTCCGTAGGTTTTTAGGCAGGCACACCTTTAAACAAACGCCAAACTCACCGCCGCGCTTTCCGTATTTTGCAACGTGATCCAAAAGTACCTTTTCATCTACCTTTTCAGGAATAGGTAAATCTAAATCGATATCAAAATGCTCGCCCCAAGCACATCTCCAAAGGTTTTTGTTGCAAAAAATATGATTTTTGCCCTCTACTACAACATTTTTGGTGCCGTTTGTTTCTAGTCGGTAAGCATTTGTGGGACATTTTCTTATACATTCCCCGCACATGTCGCAAAGCTTAGGCCCGTTATAAAGAGGTGTGGGGGTCAACTCGGCTTCGGTTATTATGGAAACGAAGCGGTTGCGGGCACCGTATTCGGGCGTGATGCACAAGCCGTTCCAGCCAAGCTCTCCAAGGCCTGCACATACGCCGCTGTAGATGTGGCTAATGTCGGGTGCAAAGGTAGCATCCATATCTTTATATCCGCGGTATCTCCATATGTTGGAACTTGCAATCGGTACGGTTTGATACCCCAGATCATCAAGCATTCTGGCTATTTTAAAGGACAGTACGTCCAACTTGTCATTCATTATATACTGAATACGGTAAGGGCCCATTACCTGAGGGTGAATTTCTCCGTCAAGTTCTATCGCGGCATCGGGATGATGTACGGCACAAACGACAACGGATTTTGCCGTAGGTAGGATACCTTGTGGGCTCATTCTTATGGGCGCGTTTTCATAGCGTTCAATATTGGCTACTCCCACCAGATCAGCGCCCAGTCTATACGCCAATTCTTTGACTTTTAATGTAAGATTGTTTTCCATGAAAAAACTCCTTTTGATTTTTTGATTATATTGTAACAAGGTTCTCTTTTGCGTAGAAGGGACAAAACAGCCTTTTTTTCGTAAAAAAAGAGCAAACGTTGACTTGAAAGTTACAAAATGTTATATTTATTTTGGGGTGAGAAATAAATGAAGATAACTGCTTTGGCCAATGCTTCTATTAACAAATTGTCACTTGTTGATTTTAGAATTGAGCCCTGTACCGTTCCGGAAAAACACGAATACACAATGGGGGCAGAACCTATTGAACGCGTTGTCTATATAGTAAAGGGAAAGGCTCACTTTATATTGGAGCATACGGAATTTGAAGCAAAAGAACGGGATATGGTTTTTCTTTCAAGTGAAACAGCCTACAGATCAAGGTGGCTTGAAAACGCTGAATTTATGGTGGTTGACCTTTTGATTCACGATATTGAGGGGCAACCCATTCATTTTGATGAAGAGGCTTGTGTTCTATTTAACGACACTCACAATTCCTATGGCGGTTTATTGGGTGAATTATCCGCTATAGCCACTGCAAACGGCCCGTTTGATTGGCTGGAAAGGCTTTCGCTTTCTTTTAAGTTTCTTTGCCAAATAGCGAGGGACACCAATCGACAGGCACTGGACGAGCACAAAAGAAAAATACGCGCAGGACTTTCCTATCTGGAAAACAATTTTACTTGTGATTTTTCCGTGGCAGATCTTGCAAAAATGTGTTGCCTTTCTATCGGAAGCTTCAGGCGCAGCTTTTCGGATTGTACGGGAATGTCCCCTGTGGAATACCGCAACAATTTGCGAATTCAAAAGGCGATAATACTTCTGAAAAGTGGGGAACACACCATTAGCGAGGTTGCTGAGATGGTTGGTATAAATGATAACAAATATTTTAGCAAACAATTCAAAAAGATAACGGGAGTTGCACCGTCTGTCTACAAAAAACATTTGTCTTAAACGGTGTGCTCTAAAGATAACAAAAATAAGTGTAAAGGGAGCCTTGGATGGGAAAAAAGTTTTAAATCCATCTTTTTTGTTTGTATATAAAGAAAAATCCCGTAGTGCGTCAGCATTGCGGGATTTTTCTCTTTATCACCTATGGTGTAATCTATCTGTCCGTTTCAATTTATTCTTTAATCTGCGCGCTGAATGCGGCGTGATCTTCTTCTCTTGCAATTTTGATATTATTGAT
>JAZOBX010000023.1:0-6817 GCA_045596205.1 Eubacteriales bacterium
GCTTCATCATGTCGCGGAAGGCAACCTGACGGGTTTCGCTGTCGGTGGCCTCGCCTGTGAGCAGGTGGTCGGAAATGGTGCAAATGGCAAGGGCGCGTTTGCCAAGGCGGGCGGCGTTCATATAGAGCGCGGCGGCTTCCATTTCCACAGCCAGCACGCCCAGCTTGCGCCAAGCGGGGTTGGCGTTGGGATCGTCGTCGTAGAAAATGTCGGAAGACAGCACGTTACCGACTTCCACATGAAGCCCCAGCTCTTCCGCTTTCTTTGCGGCGGTAGAGAGCAGGGTATAATCGGCGGTGGGGGCGTAGGTGCCGGGCAGATTATACTGGGAAGCAAAGTTGGAATTGGTGCAGGCGCCCATGCCCAGCACCACGTCGCGGATCTTGACGCGGGGGCTCATACCGCCCGCGGTACCCACGCGGAGAATGTTTTCCACGCCGTAGAAACTATACAGCTCATAGCTGTAAATGCCAATGGAGGGCATACCCATACCGCTTGCCATCACAGACACCTTCACACCCTTATAGGTGCCGGTATAGCCTTGAATACCGCGAACGTTGTTGACCAGGCGGGGATTTTCTAAAAAGGTTTCAGCGATAAATTTGGCGCGGAGGGGATCTCCGGGCATGAGAACGGTTTTTGCAAAATCGCCGTATTCAGCGGCGATGTGTGGGGTAGGACACATAGTGATTTCTCCTTTGTTAGTATTGTTTCCGTTCTTAACTCTTCACTCTTCACTTTTCACTCTTCACTCCAAACGTACATTTGAATGTACAAGAAGAGTGAAAGAAAGAGTGTTTGTGAAAGTACGTTAAAAACTGAAATGAAAATGAATATATGGCTGACGTAAATACTTAATTGTGAAAAGCCTCTTTGTTTGTTTTGCGGAAAAGAGCTACAAATTTTGCCGTTAGCAAAATTCGGATGTGAAAAGTGAAAAGTGAAAAGCGAAAAGTGAAGAGATCAACGAGCTTTTGCTCGTTGATCAATACTCACTTGCGGCGGCTTCTGCTTTGGCGATGGCAACCAGACGGCTGGTGCCGAGACGGTCTGCGCCTGCTTTGAGGAAGGCTTCTGCGTCTGCCACGGAGGAAATACCGCCTGCGGCCTTGATTTTGAGATGCGCAGGTACGTTTGCCGCCATCAGCTCAATGTCTGCCAGCGTGGCGCCGCCGGTAGAAAAGCCCGTGGAGGTTTTGATATAGTCTGCGCCCGACTGCCCTACCACGCGGCAAAGGGCTTTCTTTTCTTCCTCGGTGAGCAGGCAGGTTTCAATAATGACCTTGAGAATTTTGCCTTCGGTGGCTCTGCGTACAGCTACGATATCGTCCAGCACTAAGTCGTAGAGACCGTCCTTTACCAGACCGATGTTGATGACCATATCGATTTCGTCTGCGCCCATCATGCAGGCCTCTGCCGCTTCAAAGGCTTTGACGGCGGAGGACATATAGCCGTTGGGGAAACCGATCACGGTGCAGATCTTCACTCTGCCTGCGCTGTACTCTGCAGCTTGGCGAACGTAGGAAGGAGGAATGCAAACGGAGGCGGTGCCGTAGGCAATGCCGTCGTCGATGATCTTCTGAATGTCCGCCCAGGTGGCAGTTTGCTTGAGCAGTGTGTGGTCTACGTGAGATAAAATACTTTGCAGTGTCATGATGCTTCACCTCATTTATATAGTTTACTCTATTATTGTAACATAAAGTACGGCAGAAAGCAATGACCAAATTATGAATTATTTTCCAAATGCCGCAGAGGGAAAAACGGGCGTGATCTAAAAGTGCTCCCCGCCATAAAAAATTTACATTTTCCTAAAAAACCTTACTTGAAAGAATACGCAAAATGGGCTACACTATGGGTGATAAAAGAAAGTTTTGTCAAAGAAAACAAACGATGAGGAAACCAAAACGGGAGTTTTCTTTTAAAACCCCCCTATTTTCGGAAAGGAGAACGCGGATGAGACTGCGCGAGAGATGGTTGCGCTTCATGCAAGGGCGCTACGGTGCGGATGAGCTGTATTACTGTTTATTTCTCTTTAGTATCGGTTTTTCCGTCCTCAGTCTCTTTTTTGGCCGCCTTCCCTATATATACGCCGTCCTTTATTTTGCATCGGGCGGACTGCTCTTTTGGGCGATGTTTCGCTTCTTTTCCCGCAACATCACCAAAAGAAGAATCGAAAACCAGAAATATCTTCGGTTTCGCGAGCGTTGGCGTTCTCGCTTCCGCCTGCTGAAAAACAGCTTCCGCGAAGGTAAAACCCACGTGTTCCGCCGCTGTAAGCAATGCAAAGCCACCCTGCGCTTGCCCAGAAAACGCGGCCGCCATACCGTGAAATGCCCTTGCTGTCAACAGCGCTTTCACGTGACCATTCTGTTTGGCGCTTCGGACAAAGCAAGAAAAAACGATTAGACAAATCATATAAAAAAACGGAAATGACAATGCGGAGAACAGCACCATGATAGATTTACACACCCATTCTTACTTTTCAGACGGCACCGACTCTCCCGAGGAGCTGGTACAAACGGCCAAAGCCGCAGGCGTGGAGGTGATTGCCCTCACCGACCACAACACCGTGGGCGGTGTACGCCGATTTTTGGCAGAGGCGGAAAAACAGGGTGTGGAAGCTGTGGCGGGCATTGAATTTTCCACGGAATATAAAGGCACCGAGCTCCATATTTTAGCGCTTGGCGTAAAAGAAGCCTATTTTGATGAAATTGAAGACAAAATGGTGGAGCTGAAACGCCGCAAAGAGAAAAGCAACCGCGCTCTGGTGCAAAAGCTCAGCGACATGGGCTACGATATTTCCTTTGAAGCGCTTACTGAAAAATATCATAGTGTCAATATCAATCGCGCCCATATTGCGGCAACTTTGACCGAAACAGGGCAAACCCCCTCCATCAGAGAGGCTTTTGACCACCTGCTTGGCGAATCCTGCGGCATTTATATTCCCCCAAAGCGGCTGGATTCTCTGGAAACGGTTGCCTATATCCGCCAAATCGGTGCAGTGCCCATTCTGGCGCATCCCTATCTCCAATTTACCCAAAGCGAGCTGGAACTATTCCTGGCCGACGCCATTCCCTGCGGGCTCCTTGGCATGGAAACGGACTATTCCATGTATGATGAAGCAACCACCGCTATGGCGCACGAGACCGCCTTGAAATTTGGCTTGCTCCCCTCGGGCGGCTCAGACCACCACGGCAGAAACAAGCCCCACATTACCCTTGGCAAAGGGCAGGGAAATCTGGATGTTCCAAGAAGCGTCTGGGACGGCATTTTGCAAAAGTATCACGAAATCTGCGGTGCGTAAGGCGGTTTTTGCGACCAATTTTATGTCTTATCGTGAGAAGAGGTAGAGCGGAGGAGGGTTCGTTTGGCGGTCTGTCTTTTTTTAAGATGCAGGTGAACGGAAGGCGTATGTCCTCTGTTTTCCCCCAAAGAGACTGCGTTTCTCTTACATCTACTGAAAATAGACAGCGCTTCTCTTACATCTACCGAAAAGAGACAGCGTATATATTGTAATTGCATGAAAATGATGATATATTGACCGTACTATATCAAAGAAAAGAGGAAAATACCATGAAAACAAGACTGATCTCTATGTTCCTTCTGGCTGTCATGGCCCTGCTTTCTCTCGTATCCTGTGGCTCTTCCAAAGCCCCGGGCGACTATGCCGGCGGCAGCTACTATGCGGGTGCGGTCGGGGAGGCACCCGAAGGCGGCGAAAACGGTGACGGGGGAGAACAAGCAACCATCCCCGCAGGCCAGTTGACCGCCGCCGAATGGAACGATGCGGAAAACTATGCTGCGTGGCTGGAGCATTTTTATCATGGCCAGACCACAGCGGAAAACGGCGTATTTCTGTCTTACATTCAGGAAAGTGCGGTGTGGCAACTCCCCTATAGCGGCTTGCTTCCCGTACAGGTGAAAAAAGACGGCGCTCCCGTTGCAGGCGCGGAAGTGGAACTGCTCCGGGAAGCAGACGGCCAAAGTGCGGTAGTTTTTTCTGCTGTGACTGATGCAAAGGGTATGGCGTATCTCTTTGGCGAGGGCACTGCCGTTTCTGTCATCGTGGGAGAAGAGCAAAAGGAAATTTCTCTTTTGGATGCGTCTCTTGCGGATGGAATGCTTACGGTGGATGTCTCTTCCGCTTCGGAAAAACAAAACGTCATTGAACTGATGTTTGTCATTGATACCACGGGCTCTATGGGCGACGAGCTGGAATACATCAAAGCCGAAGTGGACGACGTGATTGCCCGTGTAAAGGATGCCAATCCCGATGTGACGGTGCGCCTTGCGCTTTTGTTCTACCGCGACGAGGGAGATGAATACGTTACCCGCTATTTTGATTTTACGGATGACATTGAAGCCCAGCGTACGAATCTGGCAAAACAAAAATCCAAAGGCGGCGGTGACTATCCCGAGGCCGTTCATACCGCACTGCATGAGGCGGTCAATCAGCAATGGTCCTCCGGTAATACCACAAAACTGATCTTCCATATTTTGGATGCGCCTCCTCACGCCCAAACGGCGGTGGGCGAGGTCTATCGCAACGCCATCCTGACCGCCGCCCAAAAGGGCATTCGCATCATCCCCGTGGCATCCAGCGGCGTGGACAAAGAAACCGAATACCTGCTCCGCTCCGAAGCCCTGCTCACAGGCGGCACCTACACCTTCCTCACCGACGACAGCGGTATTGGCGGCGACCATCTGGAGCCTACCGTCGGTCAGCACACCGTAGAATTTCTCAACTCCATGCTGGTGCGCCTGATCTGCGAATTTTACACAGGCGAGGATATCCCCCCCGTCGACTGGCGCCAGGAAGTGAAACAGTAATTTTAAGATAGCATAGAAGGCACAGGCTTCCCTGTGTCTTCTTTTGCAAAAGAAATAAAGCATCGCGGAGAAGCATATGTCTTTATCATATCAAAAAAAGAATATCGTGCTTGCGAGAAATTTGCGTAAGCATGCAACGCCTGAAGAAAACCATTTGTGGTATGACTTTTGTCCAAATACCAAGTTCGCTTCCAAAGGCAAAAAGCGATTGATGACTTTATTGCGGATTTTTACTGTCACAAGGCAAAGCTGATTATTGAGATTGACGGATCTCAACATTTTACCGAAGAAGGTCTGAAAAAAGATACTTTTCGCACCGAAATACTGGAAGGATATGATCTCAAGGTGATTCGATTTACCAATCATCAGGTGCAAACGAATTTCCGCGGTGTCTGTCAATACATTGACATTGTTGTGAAAGCTGCCTTGGAGTCATCAAAAGCAAGACATCCGTTCTGAGTGCGTTTGCTTTCAAAGCACATAGGTTTCCTCTTTGGATAAACTTTTTTCTTCTTTTGGAGAAACGAGGAAGAAACTCAATGTAAACGATCAAGTTTACATTAGGTATACTTCAGGGACCGCTTGCGGTGGAAGGAGCCTGCGAAAAGTAAGGGAATTTTTCTGTGAAAAAAACTCACAGGGCAATTCTCGTGTTGCAATTATCCCTTAATTGCCTGCATTTTTTGCCTCCCTCCGGGAGGGAGGGGGACCGCTTGCGGTGGAAGGAGCCATCGGCAGCACATCATCTTTTGCTGTGCGCAATCTCCCTCAGACGCCCAAGGGGGGGCGCCAGCTCCCTCTCGGAGGGAGCCTTTTTTATCCGTTTTTTTGGCGTATATATGTCTGAATAACAAAAAGAAGAGTTCGGGCAACTCAGAAAATGCAATTTTGAAAGGGTGGAGTGTGCCAAAAGGCGAGACGGTTTTTTGGATGCTCTGGCATTGACAGGCGAAGTTGCGTTTGCTATAATAAAAGGGAAAAAGGGGTGGTCAGTCATGATTAAAAGTGCGGCGACTGTCCAAAGAGATGAAAAGATAAAAGGAGAAAAGAATGGTTTCACAGTATTTGCAGGTGGGGTTTCATTCCTCCGCTTTGGAGATGAGCACCCAGGTGAATCTGATCATTCCCCAAAAAATGTGGGAAGCGTCCTCTAAAAATGAGGCGTGTACAAAAGAATATCCAACCGTCTATTTGCTTCACGGCTATCTGGGAGACCATACCTCCTGGCAAAGAGCCAGCGCCATTGAGCGCTACGCCGCAGAGCATGGAGTGGCGGTTGTCATTCCGTCGGTGGAGCGGAGCTGGTATAGCGATACCAAATACGGTTACCGTTTTCTGACCTATATTTGCGAGGAATTGCCTTATTTCCTTGCTACCCATTTTAAAGGCTTTAGCACCAAGCGGGAAACCACCTTTGTGGGCGGTCTTTCCATGGGCGGCTACGGCGCCATGAAGGTGGGACTGACACGCCCCGACCGCTTTGGCGCGATTGTGTCTCTTTCCTCTGCTTTTGACGTCTATGAGCGCGTAAGCGGCGCAAAAGGAGAAAAGAAAGGGTATTGGACAAGCATTTTCGGGGAAGCAGATGAGGTAAAAGAGTCCGCAAATGACGTATACTATCTTGCCCAAAAAATCAAAAACGAAGGCAAACCCCTCCCCAAAATTCAAATTTGGTGCGGTACGGAAGACCCACGTCTCTATGAAAGCCAAAACATGAGAGACCATCTTCTTGCCCTTGGCTACGACGTATTTTACAGCGAAAGCGCAGGGGATCACTCCTGGCCTTATTGGGATCAGCAGATTGCCCTTGCCATTCCTCGACTCCTCGGAAAGGAGGCAAAACAATGATTTTAGTACAGCTTTCTCTTTTTGCCAGAAGCCTGCAACGTCAGGTGGATGTGAACGTGCTGCTGCCTCAGCATTCCTGGGAAGACGGAAAAACGCCCGACCCCGAAAAAGAATATCCCACCCTCTATTTGCTCCACGG
>JAZOBX010000024.1:0-2201 GCA_045596205.1 Eubacteriales bacterium
CTCGGATCAAATACCTGAATAGTGTAATCAAACTCCCTGCCGTCGGGCGTAAGACCTAGGGGGGGAGCAACGGAAATGAGAATATTGGGGCTGATGGCTTCGCCGTCAGCGGTGAAGTCGGTTTCAACGGGATAGACATACCCGGGGCTTCTCACCGAAACATCGTAAGTGCCGTATTCGCTTTCCTCGGTGGTGTTGCCTACGTGAAGCACGAATTTGCCGATTTCGTAGTTTTTATGCGGATGGGCAAGGCTGTACTCTACTTTGTAATTATCCTCTAAGGGGATCTGGGGATTGCCATTGTTGCTACCCTCCACAGAGCCGTAGTTGGCGGATCTCAGATAGATGCTCATCTCCATGCCAAGGGAGGCAAAGCTTTCGCCGTTGGCAAATCCGCTGACCTCATAGCGGAATGCTTCACCCACATCAAAAACATAGTAGGTGCTGCCGTATTCCGTTTTGATGTCTACGCCTTCGGGGGCGTAAATATCCACGGTAAGGGAACGTTTGGCAATTTCAAAGCCTACGTCAACGCTGTCTCCGATCAGGTTGCCGTTTTGGCTGACCGCCCACACGCGCAGGACGTAGGTTCCTGCATCCACGGGGGTGTCCACGGCGCAGATGGGTACGTATTTCTCTTCCCAATACCTGTATTCTGCAGTAAACCATTGATAGAGAATATCTGCCGCGGCGGAAAGATGGAAATGCGCAGCTGTCACCGCAGGAATGGGATCGCCGTAGGTGATGGCGGTGGGATAGGATTTATTGGAAATAGAAAGGTGAAGGTCGGGCAGGATGAGGGCTTTTACCGTATCGCGGAGAAGGACGACCTCTAACTGGTCGCCGTGGCCGTGAGAGGTCAGATCAAGCTCAACGCCAAGGGTATATTCGCCAATCTCTGCGGTAGGGGCGTTGGCAAGAGAAATATCCAATTCCAGACCCCATACTTCGTCTCCGCCCAGCTCGTATTCTACCTCAAACTTTCCGTTGCCGTCATAGATCTTCTGCACGTCCAAGGGGTTGACGGTGACTGTTGCTTTTTTGATGGTGAAAACGTCTTCGTAGAGATATTCGTAGCCTGCAAAGCCACCCTGCCCCACGATGAGAACGTCGTAGGTGCCTACCTTGGTCACGCCCGCAGGATATTCTACGGGTTTGCCGTAGTAATCGTATTGTATGTTCGCAATGCGCTCGCCTGTGGCGGGATCAATAAAGTAGGCGTCAAAATCTTTGAGTGTAATCCCTTCGCGCAGATTGGTGAACAGAAGCTCTGCATAATAATCGCTTCCGTTATAAGCAACGGTGAGGGGGGTCATGCCGATCATGTTTTCCAGCTTGGTGGAATAGACCACCTTGGGCTCGGCGTTGACCTGTTTTCTGGAACCGTTGATTTGGATATAGGCGTCAAATTCCATTCTGGCAATAAACCGCTTCAGTATGCCGTCTACGGTCACGCCGCTGCTGTAATACACCCGCCAGACGGCTTCAAGGGTCACCTCGGTAGGCTTTTGACAAATGCCGCAGATTGCTTCCACCTTAAAGCCCACGCCAAAGTCACCGATGCCGTCTACCCACTCAAAGGTAGAGGGGTCAAAGCCGATGTATTCGCCGTGCTGAATCTGGCCGAGGTTTTCGTTGGAATAGAACACATCTGCGCCGTCGCAGCTCACCACTCTGTAAACTCTCTTGACGCTTTCGTCTTCACAGTATACGGGATGACGGTGTCCGACTTCGCCTAAGTTCTGCTTCCAATAGGGGTTAACCTGGCGGAGACGGTAAGTGATCTCACCCGAGGCAAACGCCTCGTAGGTGAAGGCGAATTCTCCGTCACCCTCATCGGCAAGACGGTAGCAACCGCCGTAGGGCACGCCGTTGTTGACGGCGGCGGGTGCGGGAATCAGGTTGCCGTCGGCGGAAAAATCAACGTCTGCGTAGCCATAGGTGACGTCAAATATAAAGGAGAGAGAAAGAGAGGCTTTGGCAGTGGAGGTACCTACCACACCGCCCGCATTGGCGCCGTAAAGGTCCACGTTGGTGACGGCAATGCTGCTAAAGGTGGAGGTATTGTCAGCTTCGTCGAGCAGTCTGCCGACGATGCCGCCTACGTCTGTGCCGGAAAATTCGGAATCCCGCAAAATCAGATTTTCTACTCTGATATTTTTACCTGCCGCGATCATACCTGCGGGGGCGGAGTCAAGTCG
>JAZOBX010000025.1:0-22669 GCA_045596205.1 Eubacteriales bacterium
TTACGCCGACGGCGCATTTGAGACGGCTGTGGGTACGCTGACCGGCGCTACCTTTAAGGTAGGCGGCTCCGGCTTTGTCACCTTCAAAGTAGGCGCTATGAAAAACCAGCACTACGTGTTTATTGACGTGGTGGATGCCCAAACCAAGCAGATCCTCGCTCGCTACTATAACGGCTTGTGGGCAGACCGCACCGAAGGCGCAAAGAGCGGTTGTACCCTTGTTGCCTACAAGGCAGACCTTTCTGCTTTTATGGGTAAGGAAGTGTTCTTCCGCATCAGCGACAATGCGAAAAACGATTACGGTCTGTTCTTCTTAGACAGCTTTGAAACCTACTATACAAATGAACCCGACGGCTTTAACGTTGCCACAGCTGTCAGCTACCAACTGCCCGCTACAATCTACGATATCCAGAACGGCAGCTTTGAAACGGGGAATGCCGACGGCTGGACCATGGATATTACCGAGGCAGGCGCGCACAACACCTTAGGTTGGGTACAAAGCGAAGAAATCAATGCAACTTGGTACGCCCAAAACGGCGACACCAAAGACGGCACGTTCCTCTTCACCTTTGTCACACCCGCTGACGTCAACTGCGAAAGCAGTAAGGGTACGCTCCAAAGCGCTATCTTTACCTTGAAGCAAAACGCCTTTATCTCCTTTAAATTCGGCGGCGCAGGGAACGGTCAGAACCACGGTGTTTACATTGAACTCTGCAAAGCGGACGGTGCCGTGATCGCTACCTTCTATAACGATGCTGAAGGCAAGATTCATACCAGAATGAACGCATACTTCTATCAGTACCAAGGGGAAGAAGCAGATTGCTTCCTCAGAGTGGTAGACGATTCCACAGGCGACTACGGTTGCTTTGTGGTGGACGATTTCAGAGTGAATCTGGAAGCTGCCCCCGAAGACTATATCCCTGCAATTCAATAACATTCAAAAAAACATTCTCTCCCTCGGCCAATGGGGTGAGGGAGAGAACAGACAAAATGAAAGATTGTGCAATGGCTATTATCAAAACAAGAGAACCTGCATTTCATATTACGGGAGAAACGGGTTGGATCAACGACCCCAACGGTCTGATTTACTATAACGGTCAATACCATGCGTTTTTCCAGTATTATCCCCATGATACCAAATGGGGCCCCATGCATTGGGGACACGTTGTAAGCGATGACCTGACCAACTGGAAACGCCTCCCCGTTGCCCTTGCTCCCGGCGGCGAGGGTGACATGGACGGTTGCTTTTCAGGAAGTGCGATCCTCCACGAAGGCAAGATGTGGCTTCTGTACACGGGCTTTACCGAAAACCAAGGCGGCGACACTGTCAGACAAGTGCAATGCTTGGCGGAAAGCTCCGACGGCATCACCTTCAAAAAACACGGCATTGTCATAGGCGAAGACCTTTTGCCTGATGAATATGCCCCCGAAGACTTCCGCGACCCGAAAATCTGGCACCACGAAGACTTTTTCTGGTGCGTGGTTGCCGCCAGGCGGAAGGCAGGCAGAGGCAGAATCCTGCTCTATAAATCCAAGGATTTATTCCATTGGGAATATGTGAATGACCTGTTTGGCACAGACTCTGCGGGCATAATGATAGAATGTCCCGATTATCATGAAAAAACAGGGTATTTGCTGTTTTGCGAGCAGTTCCAGCCCAGCGAAAACGGCGTGCATCTCAATATTCATACCTGCCGCTGGTGTACGGGCAGAATTGACTATTCCACAGGGCTTTTCAGAGAAACCAACCGCGGTATCGTGGACTGGGGCTTTGATATGTACGCCCCTCAATCCTACATGGGCAAAACCGTCCTTGTGGGCTGGCTGAATATGTGGGACAGAAACGTGCCCTCCGACAAATACGGCTTCGCAGGTATGCTGACCGTACCGAGAAGGGTATCCATTAGAGACGGCAGACTCTACCAGGAGCCCGCTCTTCACTGCAAAACCGTTTACGGGACGGAAGTTGACGGCACCTTTACCGACAAGATCGTCAGAGGCGTGATGACCATAAAGGCAACGGAGCTGGAAAGCCTCTCCATCAAGCTGCGCTCCGACGAAACCCACTATACCTCGCTCTCTCTTGCAGACGGGGAATGGGTATTTGACCGCTCTAAGTCCGGCGAGGAGATTGTGGGCAAGGAAACCGACCCCGATTCTCTTTCGGGCATCCGCCGTATGCCCTGCTCGGGAACGGAGGATGTGACGCTGACGCTGGTCATGGACGATTTTTCCGTGGAAATTTTTGAAAACGGCAGATCCCTCAGCTCCACCGTCTACCCTCCCGACGAAGCAGACGGCTTTACACTCTCTGTAAAAGCCAAAACCTGCCGCTGCGAGAGAGCAGATGTAGTGATAGAGGCATAATTTTTATTTACATAGGCATATTGACGTCTTTGGAACGACAGACAACAAAAAGCCACTCATCGGCAGATGAGTGGCTTGCTTTTTTTGAAGAGAGAAAGAAAAAGAGCGGTTTGCGGTTTTTTGCGCAAAAAGAAGTAAAACAGCTGTCGCAAATTTGCATTTGCGACGGTTGTTAACTCACTTTGGTAATCATGACGGTTTGCGTTTCTGTGAAAAACCGTAGGGTATACGTCCCTGCGGGCAATACGATATTGGTGTGTCCGTCAGTGCCGTATTCCACCTCGCATTCCTCTGCCACCGCCTCAGCGCCATACCATTTGCCGGACTTGTTGTCATAGACCTTGCATTTGATTTCGCTGTTTTGGGTCAGGGTCACGGTATATCCGTCCTCAGCGGCGGTCATTTTGTAGGCTTCGCTGTTTTGCCAATTGCTAAAGTTGCCGCGGAGATAAAGCTCCCATGTCTGTCCGCTTTCCTGTGAGATATCGCTCTCCAGCGCCTTTTTTAAGGTATTTTGCTTTTTGGCAATATAATCGGCAAAAGACATATTCGCGCTGTCGGACGGGCTTGCGGTTTTGTCCAGATCAAAGGTAAAGGCATACCGCTTGGCGTTTTTATATACCTTAGAGGGAGCAGTCTCTCCCATATACAGCCTTTGCGCTTGCAGGAATCTCTGGGCAAAGGTTTCGGGCGCAAACAGTCTGTGCGCGGATACCTCTTTTAAGGTCTCGGCAAATTCCGAGACGTAAAACCCGCCTGTGACCACACTTTTTGTAAACAAAGGATTCTTCTGGTCGCCCTGCACGCTGTATTTGTCAAAGGGGCTTTGGGTGGTCATGCCGTCTCCGTAGGGGTTCCAGGTGTTCACGCCAAGCCCTCTGTCCAGATCGTAGGGGATCAGCTGCGCCAATCCCGTGTCCGCCATAAAGTAGAGGTAACAGTTGTTGTAGTTGCTACGTAAATCGTCGGGATTACCAATCATATAGGACACCGCCGCAAAGGTAAGGAAGGCATCCGCGTCCACTACCTCAGCAAACTTCTTTTTGGAAAGGGAAGGGCTGTTCAGTGTGTCGATCAGACGGCGAAGGGCGCTGTGGTCGGTGGTGTTTTTGTTGGTTTTGCTATCGTAAACAAAAAACTGCCCCCTGTCTTCATCCTCCTGCCCCACCGAGCGAAATGCGGTGAAGGTGGCGCCCTCATTGGTCCATCCCAGCTTGTAAAGGTCGCCGCCTTGCGCCGACTTTGGCAGGTTCTTCTCTAAAAAAATCTTGTCAATTGGCTCGTAAATCACAAAAACCCCCCCGTGATCGTCCCCGATATCCACCGAAGCCAAGTTGGCGTGGGGCGCAAGAAGTCCGACTTCTCTGTATAGATCATAGGCGTAGATCTCGCGGATGTAGGTGGTGTCGTCGTTGCGGTTCCAACGGACGTCCATTTTTTCGAGGGTGGCAAAGGTGCGGTTTTTTCGGGCGTTTCGCTCAGCCTCACTTTCCCAGGTGTTGGCGTCTGCGCCGTAATACTCTACCCGATCGAAGGTCTCGTCAAAGCTGAGCTTAAAATGAATGAGATTATACATTCCCTCTTCTTCAGAGTAAAAATCTGTGCGGGAGGTGTTGCCCTTCATTCTGACACCCACTTCACCGATCACCCGCTCTATGACCTCACCGTCCGCGCGCGTGACGGTAATATAGAGATTCGCCTTGCGGAAGATGGGGGATTTTGAGCCAAAAGAGGAATATCTTTCATGGTCTTTTTGCAGTTTTGCCAGCTCCCCTTCGGGAATGTCCAGCTTTAGGGAAATATGGCTACCGTAGTCAAAAAGGGCTTCAAAGTCCGCTTGCTGGTCTTCTCCCAAAATATCTGCGGCAACGGTAAATCCGCCGCCGGTGGTGCCGCTTTCGCCTGCGGTGCCATTATGGGTAGTACCGCCGTTTGCGGTACTGCCTGTCTGCCCGCTGGGGGCGGTGCTTTGCGGCGCGCAGGATGATACTGCGCCCAGCAAAACCGAAAGCATCAAAAGCCAAGGGATCAATCCTTGTATCAAACGTTTCATACTTGTTCTCTGTTTCTAAAAAAATGCATTTCTCACGTAGGAGTCTTCCACAATTATACCAAAAATCCCCCTTTCTGTCAATAGAACACCCCCCTGCGTGGGTGTTTCCGTCCTTCTGCTTTTTTTGGAAATCTATTGATTTTTTAAATAAAAAGTTGTAAACTATGTGTAAGCGTAAACATATTCTGTATGTAACCGTCATGAAATATGGAATGTTGCCAAATAGAGTCTTTATGGCATGCCGTAAAAGAAAAAGCATAGCAAGACAAAAGCGTTTTGCAAAACAGAGAGAACGTTTTTCATTTGAAGTGCAGAAATTTCGTTTGAACGAAACATAATATATAGAAAAATTTCGTCCAAACGAAATAAAAGACAAAATTTTGTTTCGCTCAAACGAAAAAACAAACGTGAAGCGAAATGCAAAAATACCAAGAGGTTTTGCGGACCGTTCAAAAAATGAAAGAAGGAAAGGGTATGGATCTGATTACAGTCAAAGAAGCCGCCGCCAAATGGGGCGTTACCCCCCGACGGGTGCAGGGGCTTTGCAAGGAAGGGAAAATCAAGGGCGCCATGCGCTGGGAAAGAACCTGGATGATCCCCGCTCACGCGGTATTACCCGGAGCGGCAAAGGACGAGGAGCCCACTCTGCCTATGCCCAGGAAGAGCCCCTTCCTTGATATGACTGATATCTATCACGAGGCGGGGAAGGCGGAGGAAAGCATCCGTATGCTGGAAAATAACCCCGAAGCTCACGCCCTGCTGGAAGCCCAGATTGCTTACAGAAGGGGCGAAATTGACAAAGTATACGATAAAGCCAGATATTTTCTTTCCTCCCATTCGGGCTTTTACGCCATTTTGGGCGGCGGTATGCTGCTGGCGCAGGTGGCTATGTGGCGCGGGGACGTGAAGCTCTGGAACGAAGCCAAAAAGCACATTTTTGAAGCACCCTGCCAAAACGATACCCAGCGGGATATCGTGTCTCTGTCCATTGCCATCGTAGACAGCTCCGTTTACGATAACAAAGACTATCCCGAGTGGTTTGCCACGGGCAGCTTTGAGCCTCTTCCGCCCGATGCCCATCCTGCGGCAAAGGTGTTTTACGTCAAATACATGTACATGAGCGCCTACGCCGTCGCCTCGGGCATGATGAACTACGAGGGAATCCAGGGGCTGGCGCTGATGCGGCTCATTCCCAATACCATTGAGCCTATGATCACCCAGGCGGTGGTGGACAAAACGGTGATTCCCGAAATCTTTTTGCGTTTGTCCTGCGCCGTTGCCTACCATAACGCAGGCAACAAGGCAAAAGCAATCAAGCACATTGACAGGGCTGTTTCCCTTGCCCTGTCCGACGGTCTTTTGGGGATTCTAACCGAATACGTGCGCCATTTTGACGGCCTCTTGGAAGAAAGAATGGCTCTGCAAGACCCGATTTCCGTGCAGATCGTGCGGGAGCTGTACCGTACCTACAGCGTGGGCTGGTCCCGTCTCAGCGGTGCCATCCGCAACCGCAATATTGCTACCAACCTGACCGCCAGAGAAAGAGAAGTGGCAAAGCTGGTGGCCTTTGGCTTTACCACGAAAGAGATTGCAAGCGGCATTCACGTGTCGGAATCCACCGTTAAGCAAACTGTCCTTCGCGTTGTCCAAAAAACGGGTGTAAAGGACAGATCAGAGTTCCATACCATCCTGTAAAACGCGCCAAAGAGACAAAAAAATATGTCCGAAATTTCCTTTTTTGGGAGATAGCGGATGGCAAAAAAATCCTGTATAATAAAGTAGAAAAAAACGCGGTACTTTTTTTCCGCGGTGAATTTTTCACTTTTTATACAGGATTTTTGTTTGGAGGACATAAAGATGAACAAGGTAAAAGACGGTGATCTTTATAAAGCCTTTACGCTGCAGGGCGTAGACTTTGAACTCCGCTACGGATATTACGAGGAGTTTGAAAGAGAGGCGGGCGAGCCTATTCCCATCTATCCCGATTTCAGGACTGCGCCCAGGTACACCCCCGACGGCAGACCCTTCGTTACGCAGATGCAGGAGCTTTGCCAACACGGTGAAAGCCACTTTGAAGAAGGCTGCTGTGCCGACTGCCGTTATTTTTGCCAAGGCGAAGAGCTGATCGGTATCTGTGATTGCCCCCAAAACCGCAGAGCATAAAACGCCTGCCCCCAAAAGAATGACAAACCGCCCTATGCGGCAGAATGGAGCTCCTATGAAAAAACACACGCTTAAAGTGAAAACGCTGTCACTGTTGCTTTCTTTTGCAGTGATACTGAACGTCTTTTCCATGCCCTTCTGGCTGCTCAGCGAAGCGCTGGGAAAAGACGCTTCCGCGGGAAGCGCGCCTCCCCCCTCGGAAGTGCCTGACTACATAGAAACGGTGCAAAAGAATCCTCATAACGTGGACGTCAGCATTCTGAGCTATCCCATATATACCAGCAAAAGATACCACACCTACACGTACACTGATGTTGTAAACGGTATTTCCTCCCGCTCCATGACCAACGAGGGTCTGAGCCCTTACTACACCGGCTCTCTTGGGGTATGGTACGATCACAACGGTTACGATACCAGACGGGATACGGCGCTTCTCACGTCAAACCTCCCCTACCGTGAGTACAGATCCGAAATGTTCCATCCCGAGCTGCAAATTACCGACACCACCATGACCGTTTATCTCAACCCTGTGTACAGAGGGACGGAAAAGGACATCACCTCCTCTTATCTCACCGACGTGTTAGGGCTTGACCCTGCCCAGCTCAACTTCCGTATAGGTGCTGTGATGCTTTCGGGCTACGGTTATCTGAAGGTGACGAGTGGCTTAACGTGGCACAGTGTCGTCGGCACCATCGACGCCACGAAGGGCAAAGAGGATGGATATCTTGACGTTCCCTATACCCATCTGCGCAGCGGATATGACCGTATTTCCTTTGAGTCTCTGCCTTCCTACCACGGCAATTACGCCACCACCTCCATGACGGGTATGCACATGGCGCTCATCGATGATATATCCCCCTCCGTGGTAGATAGCTCCCTTGTCAAATACGATAACCCCGACGGCACAGGTGATATGGAGCTGACCCTGACCATGAACGAAGGTCTGCGCTTCTCCTCTATGGAAGCCAAGGACAGACTGGACGAAATCTGGGTAGAAATTCAGCTCTACAACATGACCACCGCCAAGTATTCCACCGCCAGACTTCACCTCAAAGAGTTAAACGGCAAAAGCATGGTCTTCCGCGGCAATATCGGGCTTTACAATTACAACAATTTCCGTGTGAGCCGTATTTCCAAAGTCAATATTCCGGAGGCGCGCAGTCGCTTTGACTTTGCGCTGGTGGATGCGGCAGACAGTATGTACGTTAGCTCCTACGACGTGGTTGAATACGGCAACCCTACCTTCAGCCAAGGCGAAGTGGAGGGCGGATACGTCTACGACTACACCTACACCACGCTGATCTGCGACCACGCAGGCAACCCCATTCAGACAGCAGGGATCACCAACTGGACCCTTGGTGACCAATCCTACATTAAAAACACCTTTGAGGCGGTAAAAGTTGAGCTCTTCGCCGATACCGCCTATGCAAAGCTCCTTTCCGATCCCGATCCCAAGCTGAACTCCTCGGATCTGTTTATTGGCCCTTCCAACAATCTGACTGCCCTCGTATATCTGGATACGATCCTCACCGAGGAGGAAGCAAGCAAGGTTTCACTCACCTTTAATATTAAAAAGGAAAACGGAGAGCTGCTGAAGGTCTACTCCACCTCCTCTCAATACTACGAAATCGACGAGGTCTACGCCACGGGCACCATCAAGGGAACGGTGCTTATCTTCGAGAGCGTTGACCTGACCGACAAGATGACGCTAGATCTTCCCGAGGGCGCAAATCCTGTGGTGAAAATCGTGTCCATGGATGACGTTATCGACGGTCGCACTGCCTATCCCCACGTCATTGCCCCCGAAGCCGAGCTGTACGCCGACTTTACCAAGCCTGAATACAGCGTCAGATACGTGGGAGAGGGAACGGCTAACAAAGAAAACGGCAAAAACTACTGGGTCACCGCCGAAATCAATATCAGCGACAAAGAAAACTATGAGAGAATCGCAGGACTTGTAGGCTCTACCGCATCGGTGAGTGTGGCAGGCGGTGTGAAGAAGGACACCAAAATCCGTTATCTCCTCTCCGACACCGAGGCCCTTCCTCCCGAGGAAAAAATCAGCGAAAACTATCCCGGCGAAACGGTGCTGTCCGAGCATGGATTTTCTACCCTGCGGTTTACCGCCTCCGACGGAAGCGCGGTGATGAACTATCCCGTTTTGGAAGACACCGCAAAATACTATCTGCACATCTTCGTAGAGGGCGGAGAGGTACTGCTGGAGGACCTGCTCGTCAGAGTGGATATTGACGACCTGGTGGGCAACAGCGCCGACAACAGCAGTCTTGCCGTCATCGACTATATCATAGATGAAGTACCTCCCGAAATTCGTCACGACAGCATCAAGCGTGAAAACGTCATTAGCGAAGAGCTGGGCAGAACCGTCATCAAAGTGACACTGGGCATTTCCGCCAATGACCCGAGCTGGATAGAGGGAATGCAGTACTTTGTGGGCGAAGACCCAAGCGCCGAGGACGCCGTCTGGCAAGATATCGTGATTGTATCGGGCGAAAGCGCAAGCGCTGAAATTGTCTTAGAGTACGGAGACATTCCCGAAGAAGACGGCGTGCAAAGCGATACCGTCTGGGTGAGAGCCGTTGACAGCTTTGGAAATCTGTCCGCTCCCGTTCCGAGACAGGTGCTTCTCTCCACCGAAAAGCCCATGACCGACGTTTCGTATTCCACAGACCTAAACCGCCCCAACAGTCAGCACCAAATCACCGTCAAGGGCGCGCCCCAAGATGAGCTGTATGGGCTGACCGCCTACACCAGAGTGTACGTTACCCCCCTTGACAATCCCGAATACGCCTACGTGACCCTGGTTGCCACGGGCGAGGAAGCCAATATTCTCGGCTTCGCAGGGCTGACCTGGTATAAGGTCAAGGTGGGCGTAGGAGACGTGTTTGCCGAGGTTCAGGGACCCGAGACGGTGGGTGACGGATACACGCTGACCGAGAGCAGTCTCCTCTACGATCTCTTTACCTACTACGGCGAGGTGAAAATCTCCTTTGAAAACGGATATGGCGATATGGTCCCCGTTCAGGGCGAATACACCTACACCGCCGCCTCCGCGGGCAGCTTTATCAAGGACCCGCAATACCTTGTTGCCCGTTATACTTCTCCTTATTATATTTATCCCACCGTCCATGACGTGGACTTTGCGGAAATCACCGACAGAGACAACAACGTGGTGGTACCCGATGCAGAACAGGGAAGCCCCGCCTACCTCTTCGGGCAGAGCCGCAAAGGCATCAGCCCCATGCGAAGCACGAGAATCCACTATGTGATCTCCAACATCCTTTTAGAGGAATACGCCTTGGCTGATTTTGATTATCTCAATTCCTATGCAGAGCTGATTTGGGTTGATCCGGACGGAAATGAAACCACAGTCAGCAGGGAAAACGGCCTTGCCGCCTCCGCGGACCAGTATTTCCTCCTTGGAAACGAGCATGATCTGGGCGCGTACCAAAGCGGTAGTTACTATCTCCGCGTCACGGTAAGAAGCAGAGGCGGCGCAGAAGACGTCTACGAATCCTCCCGTCTCGTCCTGGATGCGGAAACTGCGGAAAACGCAGGTCTTTACAGTTATTCCAGACAAAGCGTTTCCGCTATCAACGCCGACTATGAAAGCAACGTCGTGTGGGAGACGTTTGCATCTTCCGACGGCAATCCCCTCACCGACCTTGGCGTGTCGGTCATCGTAGACGGCGAGCAGATGCGTTCCAGCGTGTTTGCGGTCTACTCCTTCGGTGTAACGGGGCTTTCCCTGATTCTGCAGGCGCCGGGGACGGAAAAAACCGTTGAAGGCATCACCATAGGCGCCCTGGAAGGCTTCAAGCTCTGGAATCTGGCAAGTGCGCCCACGGTAGAAGACGTAGAAGCGGCAGAGTTTGAACTGACGAGATATCCGGGCAGCGAGCCCTATTTCAGCCGTACCAACGGCCTGGACGCCATTTACGATGAAACCACCATTCCCAAAGGCGCGGCAGGTCTTGGAGATCTCTATCTGATCAAAGGCGTCAACACCCTTTGCTATCAGTACAAGATGGAAAACGGCTATATTTCCCCTGTGAAATACTTTACCGTCACCGTCACCGATTACAGCCCCGAGCTGAATATCGCCATTGACAGCTACCGCATTTCCCACGCCGCATCCGAGAACCCTGCCATCATCAACGCCCACAGCGTGCGTTTCCTGGTGGAAAGCGCGTACTCCCTCAACGGCAAGGTAGACGTGGAGCTCTGGAGCGACTACGGCATGAACGTAGGACGCTTTGGCGGAAACGGCGAAATCTACGAGAGCTTCCTTGAAGACCCCACGCCCGACGGGCGCTTCACCCCCATCAAGCTGACCGATATGCAGGTGGGTGAGTATGCAGACTTTACCGAAAATTCCTACACCGCCCACTTCCCCAGAGTCACCGGTCTTTGCACCGCCTTCTTCGTGGCAAAAGACGGCTACGGCGGTATGACCGTAGTAGCGCCTCAGCTGGGGCCCCAGGTCAGATACGGCAACTCGGGCGGTATCGACGGTTGGGATAGCTACAACATCAACTACGACGGCAGCTACTTTGACGATCCCTACGACCTGACCGACGGCAGAGACACCTTCCGCTACTCCTACAACGAGCCTCAGTACTTTGGCAATGACGTGCTGTCCTTTGACACCTACCTTCGTCGGAGAATAGAGGATGATGAGGTAAGGGTACAGGATATCATGATCTCCAACCCCGAAGTCAAGTACAACCTGTTCAGCATTGTTTCCAACGACGTGAAAATGGGCTATTTCCAAACCGATTCGGGCAACGGCGACGCTTACGTCATCGTATCCTCCCACTCTTTGGTCAACGGCAATCTGATTGACCGAAACAACTCCACCATCACCTTCTCGGGCGGTGACCTTGCCGAGCCTGTGACCCTTCCTCTCATGTCGGAAGAAAACACGGTAGGGTATATGTACACAAGCATTCAGAGCGAACAGCGAAGAATCAGTATTTACGTTGCCAATCCTCAAAAATACGAGGGAAGCCCCACGGAGGTAACAAGGCATTTCGTTATCAACGGTCTGAACCGCTACGGAGACAGCTTCGTGATGGAGGGCGATATCACTCTCAAATATATTGATTACACCGTTGACGTGGATATGTCCGAAAGAGGCGCGGAGCTTATTCTCTCCTTTATGAGCCGTGAACACGAACAGAACGTGTATACGGGGCAGTACAACGAAGCGGCAGATCTCCCTTACGCCGTCACCGACTATTACGGTCGCGTCATAGAAGGGATGTACAGCGTGGAGAGCGATATGCTGGAAGACCCCGGCACCTCCGTCACTCTCCTTACCACGCCAAACAGAAGCATTGGCCCCGCTGTGATCAGAATAGAGCGGATGGACGCTTCCGTGACGGTGGACATCACCGACTACGAAAAGATGAGCGTTCGCTACGAGGACATGGGCGGCGGTATGATGGCGGCGGTGGTTACCGTCTACGAAAACACCCGCTTCTCTTACCGCTACCGCGATGCGGAAGGCAACCAGAATACGCAGTATATCACCGTAGAAAACCTGGTGAAGCCCGAGCCCTTCGTGGTATGGGATTATGATGAAAACGACTATACCGAAACCGAAGACGGCGTAAAATTCCGCTACGGCAGTGTGACTGCCTATCTGGTTGCCGCGGGCGTAGAGATTTCCAACCGTTACAGCGGTACCGTCCCCAGCCACACCTTCCATCCCGGTGACCCTGCCGTGCATATCTTCAAAGCAGAAGACATTCTGGTGAGAGTAGGAGACGAAAGCATTCCGCTGAAAAACGACGTGGTGGCGGTACTTCCCATTACCCTCTACGAGCAACCCGACGTCACAGGCGCCAACGTGGAAGACACCGAAACCCCCAATATTCAGGTTTACGCCTACAAGATGGACGGCTCCTACAACGCCGAAACCCGACTTTCCCTGCAGCTTGAAAATGCAAGAGGCTCCACCGCTCTGACCGATCGCAACGGCTACAAGATCCACGGCTACGTGGGCAACCGCGCCTCCATGACCTCTCTCCTCCGCGAGCTGGGTTGGGCGCCTGCCTTGACCTTTGAGATCGAAGTGCTGGATATGAACAAGGTACGGCTGTTTATCAAAGAAGGCATTTATGCCGAAGCCCCCGACTACGCCACGGGCGAGAGCGACGAGATCCACGGTGTTTCTCTGGATTCCCGTCTCCTCACCGTCACCGACAAAGCGGCGTTTACCCTCTTTGCGGTGGATGCGAAGGGCAATACCTCTGCGGTGGTCTTCGACGTAACCGACGTAGGTTCTGCGCCCTCTCCCACCGTCAGTAAGGTGGTTATGACCGACAGCCTCGGAAACAGCTTTGTCCGCGCCTATATCCTTCCTCCCGAAGGCCAGCAGGAATTTGAGATCCTTGGCAGCTTTGCCGAGCTGGACAAAGTGGAAAGCGAGGGCGAATATGCAGGAAAGATCTATATTGATCTGAAAGACAACGACAGCTACGGCATCCCCTACCGCTTTATCTGGAAAGAAAACACCGTGGACGGTATTCTCTCTTTGCACGTCTCCGAAATCAATCTGCGGGAAATGCGCCAGGTGGGTGATGCAGTATGGTCGGGTAATGCCGCAGACGGTGTGGTCACCTCTGCAGATGTCACCGCCACCGTCACCTTCTCCGAGGCCATTGCCGACGTCAGAGCCCTGACAAACTACGACGGAGAAAAGGTCACCTTTGGTCTAAACGGCGAAACCCTCGTTGCCACCTATTCCGGAAATCACCCTGCAGTCACGCTTAGGGTGGCGGCAGAAAACGGCACCTTCGTCACTCTGACCCTTGGTGAAGTGACCAATATCAACAAAAACGCCCCCGTTGTCACCGAAGTGGGCCGCGAGCTTGCCGATAACGGCAAATCGGTGCTCATCACCCTCTCCACCGACGTCAGAGCGTCTCTGGACGGCTTTGCAGGTACGGAGGGCGAGGACGGCAAATACTACTTTGAAAGAAGAATCACCCAAAACGGTAGCTTCTCCTATCGGTTCGGCGGAGAAAACGGTGTGCAAACCACCTATCAGTTTACCGTTTCCGAGCTGGTGCTCACAGAGCTGACCGCTCAGTTCAGTCTGTTGCCCGACGGCATGAACGCGGTATCCTCCATTGCCGAGCTGGCTTTGGAAATCGGGGATACCTTCTATATCAATCCTCTCCGCGAGGCGGCGCTGGAATTTGGCGGAAGCTTTGGAACTTTGCCTGCAGGTGAGTGGACGGCTGTGACCGTTCCTGCGCCTCTGGGCGGCGTCAGACCCTATCTCATTCTGACCGACGCCTACGGCAACACCCTGACACAGCAGCTGGAAAGAGTGGCAGTACCCGATACCGCTGCCCCCGAAATTCTCATTCGCTATACCACCTATTCCGTAAGAGTGGGCAGTGATCCTGCCGCGGTGAGAGAGGAGCTGCTTGCCAACTTCTCCGCCATCGACGATACGGAAGGCGAGATCACCTACGACGTCAGCTTTGATGCCGACCTGACGGTGATGGGCGTGTATAACGTAGAGTATATCGCCACCGACAGCGCAGGCAACACCGCCACCGCCACCGCAAGACTCCGCGTGACCTCTCTGCGCGAGGTTACCGTCAGCTACGAAGGAACACCCATCTTCCGTGACGGAAGCCTGATTCTTGGCGAGAATTCGGAGCTGATCCTTCAAATTGACTCTTCCGACCTCTACTACAAGATCATCCTTGCGGAGGGCATCAACACCGTGGCGCAGATGAAGCCCTACGGCGAGACGGTGAAGGAATACAGCCTGGACGAGATCGCCGACCTTGGCACTCTCCCCGTTGGCACCTATACCCTTGCCATTGTCAACCAGGAAAGAGATTACTTCCTGATCTACATCGCCATCGTTGAACCGGAACAATAATGAAAATAACCGCTACGGGGCAACCCGTAGCGGGAAAAAAGAAAAAACCATTAAAAAACATTCCAGTAAATCCCTACTTGAAACCCGGAGGTTGCAGTATGAAAACAGTGAAAAACAGATTAACAGCCATGTTCCTGATGCTGATTATGGTGTTTGTGTCCTTACCCGTCACCACCATCGTGGCAGGAGCAGAGCAACTGAGCGAGGAGATCAGAAAAGCGTCTTCCGCCGCCAAAACAGATACCGCTGACCTCGGGTATATCACCCTGAGTGACGGTTTTGTCAGAGCCAAGGTATCCACCAAAAACGGTGGGTTCCAGATCGCCACCGAAGAAGGCGATGCGCTTTCCAAAACCGATAACGGAAAGGATCTGGTCTATTCGGACTCCGATTTTGACACCTCCTTTACCTCTTTCCGTATCACCAAAAACGGTGTGGCAAAAGACTACATCTTCGGCAGAGATTATACCCGCCTTGGCGTGGAGACCTCTGCAGTCAACGTCTATAAGTCTGCCGATAACGCAGTGGTGGCGGAATGGAGCATCGACGGCATCCTTATCAAACAAACGGTTGCCCTGATGGGTGAAGACAGCTACCAGCACGGTATGGCATACGTTGCCTACACCGCCACCAACCTTACCGACGAAAAGGTGGATAGCGTGGAGGCCCGCGTGCTGATGGATACCGTGCTCGGTACCACCGACTACGCCTACTATATGCTGGCGCAGAGTGACGGTAGCTACGTGACCGTAGACAAAGAAAAGACCGTCGCAGGCGATGCCTACTACAATTACTTTTTCGCCTACGACAGCAAAACCGCTCCCACCGTCACCGCCTACACCCTGAACTCCAGCGTCAACGGTATGCCCATTCAGCCCGACCGCGTTACCTTCGCACACTGGGCAAACCTGGCTTCCACCGTATACGATTACACTCCATCGACGACCAATCCCCTTGACTTTACCAATCCCGTTGCCAGCATCGACCACCTCACCGCCGACAGCGCTGTGGCGCTCTACTACGGTATGGGCGGTGTGGCAGGGCAGGGAGACCTCAGCGCCATCAGCCTCTACTACGGCGTTTACTCCAATTACGCCGCCACCGATGCGGAAATCGCGCTGAACTTTACCTCCTCGGGCTCTATGTTCTTAAACGAGGAGGGCGATGCCTATACCGACCAAAACGGCAGTCTCCCCGGCAACTTCTCCACCACTCTCCGCATCCAGAACACCACAAGCGAGACCATTAAAAAGCTGGCGGTTGCCATTTATCCCGAAGAGGAAGTATACCCCCACAACGGCAGTAGCTTCGTGACGGATTTCTCTGTCACCAATCCCTATTATCAAACTATCACCGATCTGAAGGCGGGAGAGGGCAATGACGTTCGCTTCGACTTCAGAATCGACCCCACCTACGCAACGGGATACAGAAGAATCAAGATCGTTGTGTATAACACCTCCGTTACCTCCGCCTTTACAGATGACAACACCGTGCTGGAGGACGAACTGTTTGTGCTTTGCCCCGGGGCAGACGGCAGTGAGATCAGCTTCACGGGTATGACACCTGAAAGCGTATTTATGAAAGGTAAGCGCTTTGCTTACATTACGGGCACCAACTTTGGTCTGATCCGCGACAAGTCCCAATACCGCATCATTCTCCGCCCCGTTGACGGTGGCGCAGACGTGGTACTGGATCAGGACAAGGTGGTGGTCAACCCCGAAAAGAACACCGCCACCCTGGTGCTGGATATGGAACTGTATCCCACCACCTACGAAGTGATCATCGACTGGAACGACGTCAGCATAGACGATATGAACCCCGAAACACTCCGCCTGATGGTTACCGACATCCCCAGCCCCGGCGACCCCGGCTACGTCAGCTCGGGTGTGTACGGCATCATTACCATTGAAAGACAAAACAAGCATTACGATATCGTCAGCTACGACAGCGAGGAGGCGTTCAGACGTACCTCTACCGCTCCCGAAGATATCATGCTGGTATTCCGCGGCGACTTTAACCTGCTTTCCTCTGAGGAGCAGGGCAACTTCAAAGCAGAAGGCGTTACCCTGATGAGCGGCGATGTTCTGAATATCAGCGATACCCTTGACGTGAAAAACGGCAGAGTCACCATTACCAAATGCTTTGACTCTGCGGGAAACCAAACCGAAATTACCGTAGATATCGAAGGTAAGGTCTATACCACCAAAGCCAACACCAAGGTTTGGGACGGCATTCTCGCCATTACCTCCTTTACCGAAGGAAAGCTGTTCACTCTGCCCGTCTATGACGAACAGGGCGAGCTTTCCTACACCGACGGCGAAGAAGACGGGGAGATCGTATCCTTGCTCTGGCCGGGCGCGGCAAGTGGCGCGCAGACCCTCCTGGGACTGATTCTCGGTTTCCGTTCGGGTCAGTTTGCTCTGATGGAGCAGGGAGATACTCTGGGAAGAGTGGTTGCCTTTGGCGCCAGCCTCGATCCCTCTATCATCGTTCCCGGCGGCAGAGCAGGCACTACTCTTGAATATTCAAGGCTTGAGAAAAAGCAGATGGAAATGGGTGTCAGCGGTTACACCGCCGCCCAGCTCCGCGCCAACGATACCGCACTCCGCAAGGACCAGATGGCATGGCGCGATTCCCAACGCGGCACTCTCAACCTTTACATGGACGACATTCTGTTCGGCGCGGGCGGCTTCATCGGCTTTAATACCGGCATTGAAGTCGGCATTCCCGCCTATGCCGACGGTCTTCCTTACATAGAAGGCATTCTTTATCTGAAGGTCATCAACGATTACTGGGAATTCGGCGTGTCCGGCTCTGCCGACATGATGCTCTTTGAAATGGAAGCAACCCTCCGTTTCAAGAGCTACCAAGGCATTCCCATTCCCGATGAAATTTCCTTCTTTATCGGCGGCACCAACCCGGGCGTGCCTGTCGACCCCTTCGGCGTGTTCTGGATCCGCGGTCTGGGGGCAGGCATTTCCAACATTTACGAAACCTTCTTTGGCAGACAGACTCTGCCTCCCCTCACCTTGATGCTGGCAGGCGAATTTGCCGTATTTGCGGTGCTTTCCGCCAAAGCAGAGGTGGAAATCTCCGCCCAGCATTTTGCGCTGGAGCTGTCCAAGGTCTCCGTCGCGGGCATCACCGTCATTGATTCCATTGGCGGTTCTGTCAGATGGTATCCCCGCTTCGGTATTTCCTTTGGCGTGCGCGTGGACATTCTCGACTGCATCATCGGCGAGGGCAGCGTGGTGGCAAGGCAAGAGGAGGACGGCAGTATCTACTTCTGCGGTTATATCCGCGCTACATTAAAGGTGCCCGACAAGATCTGGTTCATCGGCGGCAAGACCATTGCTTCCGCTGAGGTGGGGCTCGACACCGATAAAGTATGGGGTTCTGCCAAAATTATCGGTATTTCCTTTGGTTTGAAGTACTATTGGGGCGGCGGAGTCAGCGTGTCTATCGGCAAGAAATACGATATTCCCAAGCCCGAAGCAAGACGGCTGCGCGCCCTGCCCGTCTACACCTCTCCCCAAACGGGCGAAACCCTTTATCTGGACGTGACCAACACCATCTCCGACCTTGGAGAGACGGTCATCAGCTCCAACACCGCCCTGACCGAGCATAGCTTTGTTCTCGCCCCTGGAACGGGACAGGACGGATTGCTCGTTCTGACCTACCAGGCAGAAAACAGACTCATGGCAAGCGATTATAAAGATCTGGTTGCCATTACCGTTGGCGGCGAAGCCTACGCTCTGGAATGGTATGACGAAACCTACAGCGCAGACCACGTTGCCAACAAAGGCACCAACGCCATCTTCCAATACGATGAAGAAACAAAGGTGGCAACCGTCACCGTCTCCTTCACCGACGCCTCCGCCTTTGATCAAGTGGTAGAGGTCAGAACGGAAGTTGCAAGCGAGCCCACCCTCTACGGCATTGAAAGACTGGTTAGTTTTGATCATATCTCCATCAACGCCGACCTGACCGAAGTGGTGCTCACAGGCGACAGACTGGATACTCTTTCCACCCTTGGCATTTATGCCGAGGATGAAAACGGCGCGCTGTATCCTCTGGCAGAATTGGACGGCGTAGCCGATGCCAACAGCGCGACCATCCCCGTGACGGTGCCCGGCAATATGCAAACAGGCTCTTATATGCTGAAAGCCATCGGCATTCTGAGAGATGAGCAGGGCGAGGAGATTTCCAACCCCATGGTGGAAGTGGAAATGGACTACACCAATCCTCTGCAGCCCTTGGCTCCCATTTCTACCTCTATTGCCCTTTCGGGGAACTACACCTTTACCGTCAGCGCCACCTCCGCCACCCTCTACGACGGCTTCCTTGCCTCTGTATATGAGGTGACTCCCGACGGACTCACACCTACTGTATTTACGGAAATCGTTACCGCCACTCCTGAAAACGCCACGGCAGAAATGCTTCTCGGCGGCAGAACCTCCCAGACCGACCCCGCAACGGGTATCACCACCTATATCGGTCTTGAGGCAGGGAAGAAATATGCGGTATCCGTACAAAGCTTTATTAGTACCCCCGACGGCTCCCGCCTCCTTTCCACCCCCGTTGTCACCGACGAGGTGATGATGGTCACTCCCATTATCTGCCAGCCCACCTTCTCCATTGCAGGCGCGGTAAAAGCGGCAGTGGGCGTAGGTGATGCAGAAGTGGATACCGTGAGCAGTAACGCCTTTACCGTCAATATCGGCGGTGTCAGCGGACTGGCAAGCGGCTACTACTCCTTCAACGGCGGTACCGCCGCCACCTGGAACAGCGAAACGGGTGAGGTAACCACAAAAGAAGAAACCTTTGCCTGGGACGGCGGCAACCTGACCTTTGAAAACCTTCCCGACGGCAGTTATACCCTGACCGTTGGCGGTGTTACCTCCAGCTTTGACGAGTTCAGAGCCACCTATACCTTCAGAGTCGACACCGAAGCCCCCGGTATTCTGATCTCCTCCCACCAAGGCGGCGGCTTCTTTGAAGGCAACAGCATTACCCTTGAAGGGATCGCCGAAGCGGGCGCAAGAATTGAAATCCGCGTCACCGACGGCAAGACCGTCACCGTCAGAGCAGGCGAGGACGGCAGCTTCAGCGCCTCCGTGCCTACCGACGAAACCCTGGCTTACCAGACAATCACCGCCTATGCCTATGACGGCGCAGGCAACAGAAGTATGCCCTTTGGCTTTACCCTTACCAACGCCCTCCTTGGCAACGAGGATCTCAAGCCCGTGATTCTCTACGCGGGCAGGGAAGTGACCGAAATTGTCAGCGGCAGTGACCCGAAGCAGCTGTCCATGGCGTTCAAGACAGAAGGTAAATACGTAACCATGAACGCAGGCTCTTCCGCTTCCTCCCGTATCAGATGGGGCACCCAGATCATCAACGGCAGATACGCCAGCGTCAGCGCAGGCGGCGCTCTCGTAGGGGATAACGGCGCGGAAGGTATCGTCACCGCCACCCTTGAAGGCAAAACCGCCATGGCGAGACTCACCACCGTGGACCTTGCCACCGCCAATATCATGCTGATGATGGCGCAGGGCGGCGAAGTATACAGCGGCGAGCCTCTCACCCCCCAAATCCGCATTCTGGCAGACGGCGAGACCCTTACGGAAGGCATTGACTACGAAATCTCTTACGTTGATAACCTAAACGTAGGCACAGCCACCGTCATTATCACGGCAACAGAAGAAGGCAAATGCGAAAATATGCGCGTTCTGCACTTCAGCATCGCTGCCCGCAGCGTCTCCGACGGCGAAATCACCTTCGGAGAGGGCGAAGACAAAGAAACGCCTGCCGTAACCCTGAAGGTAGGTGGCAGAACCCTTGAAAAAGACGTTGACTATAACCTTGAATACAAGATCAGTAAAGACGGTAAACACGGCATTGTGACCGTCTACGGGAAGGGCAACTATAAGGGCGTCCTCTCCGCCGCCTTCGAGGTCAACCGCTTTGACCATGCCACATGGATCATTCCTACCGCCACCGTTCTTCTGCTGGAATGCGCAGCACTTGTGCTGTTCCTCTTTAAGAAAAAGCGCAGAGAACAGTAAAACATCGGGGCTGTCATATGTAGCGAGAGCAACGCCTCTCATCTGCATCCGGCTGCCCCCTCACGGGGCGAACGGATTTGATACAGAATTTTTCCTTCGCACTCACAAAGCAAAACCCATCATTTTCAGCCATAAACATAAACACGGAGGTTTGTTATGACTCACCAAAAACGCAAAAGATTCATCATGAAGGGAGCGATGCTGCTTGCCATGCTTTGTATGCTGGTAGGCGGTGTAACGGGTCGCGCCCTTGCCACCGTGTCTATGGAGGCAGAAAGCGGAGATGTGCCCAACTTCTCCTTTGACTACAGGGAGATGCTGACAGCACCCCAGGCGGTGAATACAGGAGACGGCGTGTATTACGTCCCCACCGCCTACGTCTACTACGGCAGACGCTACGACAGCACCAACGGGGGCTACGTGCCCCTGCTGAACCGCGTGCTTGATCCCACGAAAGACAACGCAGGCGGAAGCGGCGCTATCTTCCTTTTGGCAGAGGGAACGGTGAATTCTTCTAAATTCTCCCCCTATAGCGACGATTTTGTGGCCGAAAACGTAAACGACGAAAACGCCTATACTAAAAGCGCTTTACTGCATAAATTATACAGCGGCGCATACACCGCATACGAGATTTCTTACGTCAACACCTCTACCCAGGAGTCTCTCCCCCAGGAGCTTGACTATATCCGCCCCATTACCAAAGAGGATATCACGGCAGCCATGAACGGGTACTTCGGCTTTACCCGAGGGGAAGGCGAGTATTTCTGGAGCGTGGTGAACGGCGAAGGGCAGGAGGTAGAGTCTCTCGCATTGCTACAGAATGCGAAGGTGTTTCCCCTTTCTGCAGAAGAGCTTTACAGATACGTGGGTACCGCTTTCTTTACCAACCCCTCCGCGCAGGCATTGTTTATTGCCAGAGATACTTTTGACGGCACGCCCAGATCCTGGTGGTTGCGTACCGCCCTTGGTGACGGCACCCACACGGGCGAAATGGTCGGTAGCGTGGATCAAAACGGCAAAGTGACCTACGCCCCTGTCCAAAATACCCTTGCCAACCGCAACGCCTTTAATATTGAAACTGCCGATATTGCTTTTGTAGAGCGCGTGGCGGATAATACCTACCGTCTGGCATTCAAAGCCCCCGAATACAAAGAAGGCGCTCCCCTTGAAGCCACTCTTACAGACGTAAAAGGCAATCTGGTCACCTTCACCGTCAAACAGCATATCGGTCGGAACGGCTGGTCTGCGGCAGGTGAAAACCGTATTTCCTACGTCATCACCGACGCAGAGGGCAACGAAAAATACTACGGCACCGCAGGGAAGGTGAGAACCCTTTCTGCCTTGGGCGAACGGGTCACCGAAGAAGAAACCTTCACCCTCACTCTCCCCGCCTGCTATACCCAGGGCGATAAGGTGCAGGTGTTCTGGGAAAGAGTAGACGATCCCGACAGAATCTCCACCTCCTACGTCAGCAATTTCGTGGATCTTGGATGCATCCATATCCCCGGAGAGGGCAGTGAAGCCAATTGCGTGAGCGCGGCAACCTGCGCCATCTGCTACAGGCCCTATGGCAAGCCCGATACAAGCAACCACGAATCCGTCGTGGATGTCTGGACCCATAACGAAGGCGAAAGCACCCACAGCAAAGAATGTCTGCAATGCGGCGTGAAGGTCTATACCGAGCCCTGCGGCTTTGGCTATAACAATTCTCCCACACCCACCGTCTGTTACGAAAGCAGCTGTAACGGTTGCGGACGCAAGGTTGACAATCCCTCCCTCCACAGCTATAACGAAAAGGGCATTTGCACCTATACGAGCGGCGAATACCACTATGAGATGCCCGAGCTGGAAGCATATCTCAACGTGGGCTTTGAAACGCGTATCCGCACCGTCGGTGAATGGAACGCCCTCGCTCTATGGCTGAACAATGGCGGATATTTCACAAACGGCGTACACGAAGACAAGACCGTGTTTATTGAAGCAGATCTGGATTTTGAGGGCGTACCCTTTATCCCTTTGGGAACAGAGGAACGTCCCGTGCAAAATCTGAACCTTTTGGCGGCGCACCACATGATCGAAAATATTGAGTAT